>NZ_JANSHF010000006.1:0-126348 GCF_047461475.1 Synechococcus sp. WC10meta | reverse complement strand
TCGATAAAAGTTTGGGAAGTAACATCGGACTCAATGGCCAGATCGGGCGGGGGGAACAAATCAACATCGATCCTTCCCTCACAGCCACGCACCTGCTCCAGGTGATTGACATAGAAACAGGTGTCTGGTTCTACTCCAGCCCTTCCAGATTTTTTGAGGGTTGTTGAGCCAAAATCTTCCCAGTCTCTCCCCTGAGCATCGAGGAGAGCTTTTACAATATCTCCAGCGATGCGATGAGGGCGTTCATGCTTGGATAAGGGAGACATAATCTCGAAAGTTCCATTGCAGTAGGCAATGCGAGTATGGCGATCTTCGCCCAGCTCTTCCAGAATGTTCTCGCAGTCTTGCCAGGTCAACGAATGGATGACCACTCGGCTCCCCTCTTGGAGGTGGATAGACTGCAGGGGAATGGCTACACCCATTACTCTCCTCCTTTGACGTCGTGGTAGATGGCCGTGGCCCAAAAGCCAAACTCCTGAGCTAAAGCCAGACCCAGTCCTGTGAGGCCCAGATACTCTTCAACTCCCAATTGCATAAGAAGGTTTAGACCGTTGGAGCCAGCAATTCCTTTTTGGCCAGAGATCTCCTCTAGACAACTAAAAAACTCCTTGACCACTTGCTTTTTTCCCTCTTGGCTAAGGGCATTCTCTTCTGCCTTAAGGCGCAGTAGGCCCCAGGTGGAAAGGTAGGTGTAGAGTTCCACGGCCTGGTTTTTCTGTTCTCTAAGCTTTTCTAGATCCCTGGTCTGGGTTCTCAGTTGGCAAAGCGATTCATAAACGGGCTTGGCTAAGGTGCGCGGGTCAAAAGTCTCCATAAAACTTCCTCAACTAGTTCCAAGACAACTCGACAAAGCCACGGCCTAGGCTCTCCTGGCCGCCAATTTGCAGGAGCTGGTTACCCTGCAGGAGCTTCCGAAATTGCTCCACTGCTTTCTGGGAATTGCCGTTGGATTGGGCTGTTACCCCCCAGGTAAAGTACATCAAGCTATCGGGGGGAATGGCCTCTTCGTAGCGAAAGCCGCCTTCTACAACTTTGTGCTCGCTGAGCTTAACTTTCACCTGCCGCCACAGGCTCATTTGAATAAGGGTGGCACAGTGCTGATCCGGCAAGACAATGACGCGGGTGATGCTGGAAGATTTGACAAAGTTTTGCCAGTTTTCCCACTTCTTTAGACCGTTCTTTAGGATGGCATCCTTGAGATAGATGGGTCGGTTTGCCTCCAAGTTGGTGCTATAGGGCTCCGGCACCTGCAACTTCTGGCCACTTAGCCGCAGCCAGCGCTTGAGCAAGAGCGGGCAGCTTATCCAGATCACGCCGTGGCTGAGGGAAGCCACCGGCACCCACAAGAGGGATCCATCTCCAATCCAAATGGAGCCTTGGGTAAGCTGATCCCCCTCCCCAATTTCGTTGCCAAAAAGCTCAAACTTTAACTCTTTCTCGGCCACGCTGGCCCGCAATTTGCCGCGGATGGTGCTGGAAGGGATGTAGGGCAAGTTGGTGTGGGCCTCGCGGGCAATGCCCAAGAGGTTGCCTTCTTGGGTGGTGCCGCCGGTGTGCAGGGGAGTCAGCAAGGTGAGATAGACCAGGTGAAAGGCCATAGAAAAACACTCCTTATCCGTTAAAACAGGACTTCAAAAGCAAGCTCAATGGGCCCAAGGCAGCCAGAGCAACTCGCTGTAGCCTAGAAGCCGCCAGCGGTGGAAGACGTTGAGCCGGCCATCTTCCAGCTCCGGCTCGTCCTGGGCAAGGGGAGCTGGATGCTCCAGGTAGTAGATGCTGCCAGGCGGGGCGGCAAACACTTGCGGAGCTGGCAGGCTGGTCTTGCGCGGCTCTGTCAGGGACTCCACCCGCAGGCGGCCACTAATGGGAACCGGTTTGCCGGTGGCCACGCTCACCAGAGGGCCAGTGAGGGAGTGGGCAGGATGAGGGGTGGCCAAGCGCCACTCCCAGGGCCAGGCGCGGCAGAGGGAGCGCCCCTCCACCTTTTTGATGAACACGCCGGGGGTCACCAGGTAGGCCAGAGCTCGGCGGGCTTGCCGGAAGGTCTGCTGGGAGAGCTCCTGCAGCACTTGCCACTGCTTGCCCAGCTTTGGGCAGGGGCTGAGGAGAGCAGCGTGGCCTTCTCCCCCTAGCCGCACCACTACTTCTTGCGCTAGGGGCAAGGGATCCCAGCTTTCGCGCTCTGGATCCCAGCACTCGATGGAAAGAGCCAGGCTCCAGCCGGGCTGCAGGCGGATGCAGGTTTCCACAAAGTAGCCATCGGTCTCCCGCACCTGGCGTTTGCCTGCCTGCAGGGTGTTGTGGGGCCGCACTTCCTCTACCCAGGGGGACTTTACTGCCTGCTCCAGATCCCAGCCCTTGCCTTGCAGGGCTTTTTGCACCGCCTGCCAGGGTAGGTAGCCAGCAGCCTTTTGCTTGGGGCTTTGCGGGCTTTTTTCTTCCTCGAGCTGAGCCGCTGTCACCAGAGGGGCTGGCCGGGTGGGATCCCAGCGGTAGCTGCCGTAGGCATGGCCCTCTTCCAGCCAGGGGATGGGCACCAGGGGGGATCCCTGGTAAAGGTGCAAGGGGCTGGGGAAGTAAAGCTGCTCCTCGCAGCAGAGAAAGGGGCCGCAGAGGCGCAGGGTTGCCGGCTGGCCCAGGTGAGCTAGGATAGCGCCGGCAAGGGTGTGCCCGCTGGGCGGAAAGCCGCTGGTGGCCCAGGCCCGCTCCCCCGGCGCAAAGGGCTTGGCATCGCGAAACATCCACACATCCAAAGGCGAGAGCACAAACCAACTCATCGCGCATTTCTCCCCAATTCCACGGTGCGGTTGCGCAGCACAAAGGCCGCCAGCTTGAACCAGTTTTTGATGGCCAGATCCCACGCCGCCGGCTGGGCGGGCAGGCTGTGCTGCCAGAAGTGCTGAATAAACTCGACCAGCTTGGCCTGGAAGCGATCCTTCTGCTCACTTTCGCCGCGAAAGAGATCCCGGCGGCTGCAGAACAAGCGGGCCCAATCGGGCACTGCTTCCAAGGTGGGGGCTGGGTGCTGCTCCCAAAGCTGGGCGGCCTGCTCAAACAGAGAGCTCTGATCCTGCTTCTGGCCCAACAGCTTCCAGTCGAAGTCCAGCAGATCCTTCCACTTGTCGAAGGTGTCGAACTTGCAGGTGCTCACCAGTTGGTTGCCGTTGGCAAACAGCAGCCGCACCTGGACGCTGTCCTTGGGGCTGCTAGAGGCATAGGCCTGCCCCTTGGCCCCTTGTTCGGCCTCCCAGAGGTTTTCCAGGGCAATGGCCAGGGGCACCGAGTGGTGGGCAATCACCACCCCAAAGCTAATGCTGGCCAGGGATCCCAGGGTAAAAAGAGGGCGACGGCTTAGGCCAGCCGGCAACTGCGCCTTTTGCCACTGCCAGTAGTCCCCTTCGTTGGCAAACTCGCGCCAGTCGTCTTCGCCGCCGCGGAAACACTGGCGGATGTCCCAGAGCCAACTATCCCACTCCCAGAGGTTGGTGTAGGCCAGAACGTCGTCCCCCCCGGCGTAGATGAGCCTGCCGGCATAGCGCTGTTCAGTAAGGTAGGGCACCAACTGGCCAGAAAAATCCAACAGAGCCCGGCTGAGGGCGCTGTGGGTGGCTGGGCCCATGCGCTTGCGGCTGGCTTTAACAAACTCGCTGAAGGCGTCCTTGACTTGCTTGAGCTCTTCAGAGTCGAGGACGCGGCCAATAGCGTCCCTCTGGCCATCCGCTAGGCGCTGCAGCGGCTGGGGCAGGTAGTCGTAGTAGGGCTTCATCTTCCCCCCGCTCAGCCACTGGCCCATGTCGTCGCCATCGCCCGCGGCCAGCACGTACCAACTGGCGGGGTTGATGCTGGGGTAGTAGCGGCTGAGGGTGGCTTCTATCTCCTGGCGGCAGCGCTTCTGGGTTGCCTCGTCCGCTTCCAGGTCTTCCACCAGCCAGCCGGCGTTGAGCAGCCGCGGGTGGTAGCGCAGGTTTTGCTGGTCAGCCCACGGGATCCCCCACTTGCCGCGCATTTCTCGGATGACCTCCCGAATGGCGGGGTGGATGGCCTCAACGGCGCGGCAGGCCTGCTCGAAGTGCTCCAGCTCGCGTCGCCCGTGGGTTTTCAGGTAACCAGCCACGCCAGCAGTGAGATCTGGGTAGGAAGCGGCGACCTCGTCTTCGTCGAGGGTGGGGAAGAGCTCCGGCAACACCTTGTCTAGGGCCCGCTTAACCGTTTCGGTGGCGTTGAGCTGCTCGCGGCCATCGAAAAGCCCTGCCTGGCGCTGCCAAAGCCGCCGGCTCTCCCCTTCGCTAATCCAGCGATTCCTGGGGGAAGGGTGAACCACCGGCCCTAGGCCAGAGACGGTGCTGCGCGGCCCAAAGGCCACCGGCAACTGCCAATCGCGGGCCTGTTTGCAGGCAGCCTGCAGCCGGCGCGTCGCCTCCACTGCCGCTGCCCACCAGGAGCCTACGTTTAGCCCTGGCTTGTGCTGGCGGTGCTGCTGCCTTTCGGGATCCCAGAAGCTGATCCGCAGGAACTTCAGCTCCGGGTCGGCAAAAAGCTGCCGCTTTCCTTTGAGATGGTAGGTGCGGTTTTGGGCGCTGACCCAGGGATCCCGCTCGATGGACTCCTGGGACTTGAGGATGGCGGTGTCTTTAAGCCTTTGGTGGGGGGATCCCAGGGGCGCCGCCGCCCAGTAGATCTGCCACTGGTGCTCCAGCCATCCCTTCCAGGTGGGATCCTCCGGGCGCAACTGCACCAGCCAGCGGCGCTCCAGTTGCAGGTGCTCCAGCGCCTTTTGCGCTAGCTGCCGCCATTCGTCTTTGAGGGTCTGCTGGGCAAACTGCATGGCCGCCTGCACCCGATCTTGGGGCAATAGCAAAAGGAGCACGTTGGGGAAGCCGGCAGTGAGGAGGGCGTTGGCAGAAGGCTGAGGGATCCACTGGGCAAATTCGGGATATCGCTTCAAGAGCCAGGCGTCGATCAAGGGCTGGCCGTAGAGGCTGGGGTAGAGTAGACAGTCAGGGCCGTATTTCTCCGCCAGCTCCCAGCAAAGCCGTGCCGAGAGGTAGTGCAACAGCCAGGATCCAGCCCAGAAGTCCCGCATCTTGCGGCTGGCTTTGATCAGCTCCTGGATGGGGTTGAAGGTAAAGCTGGCCAAAAAAGGCCGCGTGAACTTGGGTTCGTCGTAGCCGGCCAAACAGCCTGCCAGGGCCGCCACAACGCTGGTGTGGCTCCACAGGGATCCATCGGGCAGCCGCGTTTCTGCTGGCAAAAGCAGAAGGTTTTCATCGCCAAATTCCCGAACCAACGCCTGGGGGAAACAGCGCCAGAACCACCAGAACACCTTCTGGATGTCCTCCTCTTGCCAGATCCAGTCGGGAACCACCCTTGCTTCCCGCCGCAGCAGGTACTCGGCGCGGGAGCTGGCCTGCCGCAGGGCGCGGTGTTCTTCTTCGGGCAGTTGCCAAAAGCGCTTGCGCCCCGAAAGGAGATGGCTCATCTCTAGGCCCGGCCCCAGGCTCTGGCTGCAATCAGCTACCTGGTAGTCGATGGCAACCGGCAGGTGGCCAATAGCAGCCCGATCGCTGGCGGAGGCGACCAGATCCGCATCGCCAACGCTTTCTAGAGGAGATCCCTCTGCCTTGGGCGAGATCCACCCCCGCATCGCCGCTAGGTTTGGCCACAGTCCTTCCTTGGCGCGGCCAGAGGCGTCGTGGAGGGCCTTGAGGGCGGGGTCGTGCAGCAGACCCCAAAGCTTCGCTTGCCAGTAGTGATAAGCCATGGTGTTCTCGCAGCAGGAAGGGGACGTTTAGAACAACTAAAGACAAGAACCCGACAGCCTTCTGGTGTCGAGGTTACAGAGGCTACAAAACACCATCCGTCGATCCCCCTTGCTTCGTAGATTTCTTCAGCTTTTTTTCTGGTCGTCTGGGAGGATCAAGCTTGAGCTTGGCCAACTTTTTAACTAGGCTTGAAAAGCGGGAACGAAGCTGCCGATGTGTTGGGTTTACCAAGAAGCGGAGGGATCCTTTTCTAGCCGAGTCAATTCGGGAAACAGCGCCTCCAAGCTGGGCAGCAGCTTCTGCAGCACAAAGCTCTCCAAGGCCTCGCCGCCTAGGGGATCGGGATTCATCTGCCCATGGGCCACGTCGTTGCGGTATTCGCTTAGGCAAGACCAAAGATCAGCAAGCTGCTTCACATCCGAAACGTGGGCGGCAATGGGAGGAAGGAACTGAAGCTGCTCCTCTTGCTGGACTGATTCGCCAGTTGCAGGGGGATCTCCCAAGGGCTGCTTTTTCCGCTGGATAAGGGATCCCAACTGGTGTTCAACTACTTGCCGCGCTTCTCGTTGGCGGTAGTTTTGGAGCCCCTCACAGAGGCAAAGGGCGGAGACTACCCACTCGCGGGCCAAGAGAATGGCTTGGGTGGTGAGGCGCTTTTCAACATACCAGCGCAGCAGTTGAAAGTGCTTTTGAACTTGCGCTTGGGGATCCGCCGCCTTTTCTGCCGGCAGCGCCAGTTGGCTGTAGCTATCTTGAATACTTTGCAGCAGTAGGCCAAGGGGCTTGGCAAATTGGCCCGCTTCCTTGGCCAACTCCTCGGTAGGGTGGCGTTGTAACTTGCGCAAGTCCTCCTGCAGGCTGACGGGCCTCACCAGCTCTAGGGAACGGGAGATGTCGCGGATGGCCTGTCCAAAGCCCTGCAGCCGGGTGGGCCGGGGATCCCCTTTGCCGGGCTTTTGCTGCCGGTAAAAGTCCCGTTGAACCCTGTCCAAAAGCTGCCCCAGTTCCACCGCCGAGCCGGTGCTGATGAACTTGTCACTAGCCGTCAGCCAGTCCAAAAGCCGAATGGCCGGCGTGAGATCGATGATGGGGGTTTCTGCCTGGCCATGGCGGTAGAGGCCGTAGTAGAGCCCCTGGATCTCGACGTTTTTAGCCTTGCGCAAAAAGGCGGCTCCCAAGAGCATCAGCACCGGGATGGAGCGAAAGGCGTGGGTGATATCAAAAAGCAGCTGGGTGTTAGGCTCGATGCTATCCACCAGCACGTCGAAGATCTCCCAAGTCTCTGCCTCGGTTTTCCCTTCGGGGATAGCCCTGGCAATTTTCTCCACGTGGGAGGGAAGACAGTCCTGCAGACAGTTCCAGTGCGTAGCGCGGGCTTCTTCGGTAAGCAGGAGAACAACCCTGTCAATCTCAAAAAGCTGGCAGAGGGCTTTGGCAACGTAGCAGGTTTTATCTGCCCTTTGCTCTCCAAAGAAATACACTGTCTCCGTGTATTTGGTGGTGCCCAGGGTAGTCAAAAGGGTTTTGGCCATAGGGATCCTCCAGGTGAGCCTGCAACAATCAAAGCATAGGCGCTGGCAAGCTCCTGCAACCTGAAAGCCCCCCTTCACGAAAACAAGACGCCTTTTCCCAAACAGAGAAGGTGAAAGAGCCTGAAGTTAACCTAGAAAGCAGTTGGCCTCTGGAGCGATGGGGATTCCAGCATGATCTCGACGAAAAGCTATCGCTCACTCCCGAACAACTTCTCGCCTTGCCAGAGGAAGATGCTACCTGTGAGCTGGTCGATGGGCAAGCTGTTCCCAAACATGAACCTATGTCGCCAAAGCGCTTCCACGCTCGTCTTCAGCCTATCTTGTGGCGAATCCTTGAGGACTGGTGTTCCGCTGCTGAGTGTCCCAAGCCGAGATCCGCTCACACTGAATGGGCAATTGTCCTAAGTCGACAAGGGGAGCCCTGGATCCCGATCCCGGACATCACCTACATCTCCAATGAGCGACTGCCAATTGAGGCCATGGCCGATGAGCCTTGTTCTGCCATTCCTGAACTAGTGGTTGAGATTCTTACTCCAGAGCAGAGTTTTGGGGCTGTACTTCAAAAAGCAGCGGGGATCCCCCGCGTTTGGATTGTGGATCCGCAGGCCAAGAGCATCACAGTCTTCTACCCCGATGCCCCGCCAAAGACCTTTACGGGATCCCAAGCTATTCAAGAGGATTTCTTGCCGGGCTTGAAGGTTGTTCCTCAGGATGTATTTGCCCAAGCGCGGATCCCTTAGCGAGCAGCAACCTCAAACAGCAAAAGATAAGGAGGATCTCCTGATGCTATCAACTACAGAGCCGCTGGTTTCAGGTCAAAAACTGACTCCCGAGCAGTTTCTAGCCTTGCCAGAGGGAGATGTTACCTATGAGCTGGTCGATGGACAAGCCGTCCCCAAGGATGCGCCCATGTCGCCCCAAAGGTTTCATGCCTCCCTGCAGAAACGACTGCTTTGGATCCTGGATGCATGGTGTCAGGGTAAGGGGGATGTGTACACAGAGTTAGCGATTGTTTTGCAGCGGCAAGGGAAAGAATGGTTTCCGGTTCCCGACCTACTCTATGTTTCCTTTGAGCGCTGGCCAGCCCAGCATACCCAAGATGGACCTTGTCCGGTAGCTCCTGAGTGGGTGATTGAGATCCTTTCTCCTGGCCAAAGCTTTGGGGCGATGCTTCAGAAAGTAGCCGATTACTTGGATGCGGGCGTCCCCCGAGTTTGGGTGGTGGATCCCCAAGCTAAGAGCATCACAGTCTTTTATCCCGATGCCCCACCGCGGACATTTACTGGATCCCAAGTGATTCAGGATGAGTTCCTCCCAGGTCTAGCGGTTGTCCCGCAGGATGTGTTTGCCCAAGCGAGGATCCCTTAGTTGTTTTAGCTATTTGAGAGGGTTACCATGATTGAAGCTCTAGAAGGGCTAGCGCAAGAGCTTGCTGAAAACTCTGCAGCAGTTCCTCGGAAGATTTGGACGGATGAAGAGTTTATGGCCCTGCCCGATGATGGCAATCGCTATGAAGTTGTGAACGGGGAACTGGTTGCCGTGGGCTCAGCAGGTGCACAGCATGGGTACTATGTAAGTTTGATTCACATCCTCCTGGGCGCCTATGTCCGCAGCCAAAAGCTTGGCTTTACCTTTGACTCTGATACCTCGTTTAAGATGAAGTCTGGCAACCGCCGCTCCCCAGATTGTTCTTTTTTCTCCAAAGAGCGGCTGCGATCCCTTGGCGGGATCCCCAAGGGCTATATCGAGGGAGCTCCGGACCTGGCTATAGAGGTTCTCTCTGAGGCCAACACTGTAGGAGAGATCCACGACAAAATTGTCGAGTATTTTGAGAACGGATCCCGGCTTGTTTGGGTCATTCATCCCGAAGAAAAGTATGTTTTAGTCTACCGCCAGCCTGAGCCCGCAGCATTGAAGCGGCCAGGGGACATTCTGGAAGGCGAAGAGGTGATCCCTGGTTTTGCCTTGGATTTGTCAGAGTTTTTTGCCGAGCCTGAGTTCTAGGGTTCTAAGGCACCTGGTAAACTGGCCCCAAAAACGGGATCCGCTTTCATGGCACCACTTCACCTGCAAGTCCTGGAGCGCAACCCCAGACGACTGCGGATTGCCCTGCAAAGGTTTACCCCTGAGCAACTGGCCTGGCGAGTGGTTGTGGGCCTAGGGCTGTTGGCGCTGGGATCCCAACTATGGGCCCGTTCGCTGCTCTTGGGGTTGGTGCTTGTGGGGGTGGGCCTATGGACTGGGATCCCTTGGGGGTTGGGGCAAATCTTGAGCTTGGATCGCGAAAACCAACGGGTCACCTTAACCCGTCTGCGTGGCCCTTGGGGAATTTGGCGGCAGCAGGCGTTCTCCTATCCCTTGGCTCAATTGCAAGGGGTGCGGATACATCGGGTAGGCTGGGAGGTCTTAGACAACCAAGCCCAAGAGAGTTTCCAAGTCCAAAGTCAGGTGCGGCTCCAGTTTCGCGAAGACCCTTCCCAGCCTGATCTGAAAGAGGAGGTCATCGCTTGCTTCAATAGCCAAGTAGGCGTCAAAGGGAGCGAGCCAGAGGCTTTCGTGCTCTCTCAGCGGCTGGTGGGCTGGATTCAGGCATATCTAGGAAATCCAAAAAAGAACCCCTTGTCCTAAAGCTCCCTTGTCAGGGGATACTGTCCTCCCCAGGGAGATAGCGGAAATGCTGGCACAATGCCTGAGTCTAGGTTAGAAATGCTACCGATTAATCGGCCAGCCTAACTTCTATGAGCGTCCCTAGGGATTTGGTTAACCTGATTACCTTACTCAGCCAGAACACTTTGCCCACTTGGCTTTGGCTAGTCCTTTGGGGATCTTCTCTAGCAGTGCTGATCTACTGGCAAAGGCGGCAGCTGCAACAGGCTCAGCCGGGTTTCGCAGATATCGTCATACTGGCGCGGGCGGATACAACGGTTGTGGAGTGTAACGAGACTTGTCGGAAGGTTTTAGGCGATTGGCGGGGCAGGCGCTGGCTTGAGGCCCTGCCAGTAGAGGAGCAAGAGGAGGTGCGGCAGAAAATAGCCCAGCTCACTCCTCAGCACCCCTTCTTTAGCCAAGTCAGTAGGTTAATAGATGGGCGGGGAGAGGTGCGCTGGTTTGAGTGGGTCAACCAGGGCATCTTTGACTGGCGGGGCCGGTTGCAGTTTATTCGTGGGCTAGGCCGAGACATTACCGAGAAGAAACAGTTGGAAGAAAACCTGCGGCTGCGGGAAGCCCAACTGCGCGCTTTGCTAGATGCCCTGCCGTTATCGGTGTGGGCCAGGGATCCTCAAGGAGTGCTGATTTTACAAAATGCCACCGACCGCGCCTGGTTTGGCGATCTGCTGGGCACTTCTTTGGAGGAGGTGGATCAAGACCACTCCGATCGGCAGAAAGATTTCACCTCTGTCCTTCAAGGGGAAGTTACCAAGTGCGAGAGGAAAGAAATCATTCATGGAGAAGAGCGCCATATCTATTCCGTAGCCGTGCCCCTGAGGGAGCAATCGGAAGGTTGGGGGGTTCTCGGCGTTAGCCTAGACATCACCGAGCTAAAGCGCCTGCAACAAAAGCTAGCAGAGCAGCAGGAGCGCTTTCGCGCCTTTATTAACAACAGCCATGACGTCTTGTGCCGGATCGATGCCCAAGGTTTGCTATACATCCTAAATCCCCCAGTTGTTGAGAAAATTTTGGGTCGTGTCCCCAATTCGGGAGAAGCCCTGCCTTTGGATTGGGTTCACCCTGAGGATCGGCAGGTCGTTGCTGATGCTCTTGAGCAACTCAAGGCTCGGCCTGGCGAGACGCTCAGCTTGGTCTATCGGGCCCAGCATGCCGATGGCCATTGGGTGTGGCTGGAGAGCCGCTGCACCAACCTTTTGCAGGATCCTTTAGTGCAGGGGATTGTGTGCAGCAGCCGCGACATTACCCAACAAAAGCAGGTGGAACTAGCTTTGCGGGAAAGCGAAGCCCGCTTTCGGGAAATGGCCGAGGCTGTGCCGGTGAGTTTCTTCGTATGTTCCGCAGATCTCAGCCAAGTTCTCTACGAAAGCCCCCGGTGTCAAAGCATCTGGGGATACACACCGGAGGAGTTTTATCAAAAACCGGATCTTTGGAAAGAAAGGCTTCACCCTGAAGATCTGCCCCGTGTTCTTCGATCTCTTCCTCGAGTTATTCGAGGGGAGCAGCCAATCACCTACCGCATCTTCCATCGAGATGGCAGCCTGCGCTGGTTACGCACTTCCTGTCAGCCTATTTTTAATGAGCGGCAAGAAATCATCCGCTTTGTAGGTGTTACGGAAGACATCACCGAGCAAAAAGAGGTAGAGCTGGCTTTACAAGCAAGTGAGGCTCGCCTTAGAGCTATTCTGGACGGGATCCCTTTTTCCATCTTCCTCAAAGACCTGGAGGGGCGCTATCTTCACGCCAACAGGTTTTATCTACAACAGAGAGGTTTTGAGCTAGGAGAACTTATTGGCAAGCTGGATGATGAGCTTTTCACTCCCGAAGAGGCCCGCGAGTTCCGAGAGCAGGATCAGAAAGCTCTCCAATCTCCGGATCCTGTCAGCTACGAGCGGATTTTTTCCCGCAATGGCAAGCAATTGAGCCAGTGGGTTACCAAATTTGCCCTGCGAGATTGCCAGGGGGATCCCTATGCCGTCTGTGGCGTTGTTGTGGACATAACTCCTCTTAAGCAGGCTCAGGATCTGTTGCTGCAAGAAGCAGAGCGGGAGCGACTACTAGGGGCTTTGCTGCGGCGGATCCGACAAGCTCTAGACCTGCCAGTTATTTTGCAAACAACCACTGCCGAGGTGCGGGAGTTTCTCCAGGTGGATCGGGTGATGATCTATCAGTTGCAGGAGGGGGCAGGGGGGTTTGTGGCCGCTGAGTCAGTGGTGGATCCCTGGCCTAGTCACTTGGGCCGCTACGTGTGGGATGAGTATTTCCACAAGGATCCCTGCCATCGCAAGTACCAGCAGGGCTTTGTACAAGCCATCGAAAATGTGGCGACCGCCAGTTTGGATCCTTGCTATCGGCAGCTCTTGGAATCTTTCCAGGCCCAGGCCAACTTGGTGATCCCAATCCGACGGGGTGAAGACCTTTGGGGCCTCTTGGTGGCGCAGCACTGCCAATCCAGCCGCCCGTGGCAGGAGTGGGAAATTGAGCTTTTGCAGAAGCTGACCGACCAGTTGGCTATCGCGTTGCAACAGGCTCAGTTGTACGAGCAGGTAAAAGCTCTAAACCAAACGCTGGAGGAAAAAGTGCGGCAGCGCACTGCGGAGCTAGAGCGGGCTTTGCAATTTGAGGCTCTCCTAAGAAGCATTACCAACCGCGTGCGCGATTCTCTCGACGAAGCTGAGATCCTCAGCGCCGCCGTGCGCGAGCTGGGAGAAAGTCTAGATGCCGATGGCTGCGACATCAGCCTTTACAACGCCGATTTCACCCTTGCCACCATCCGCTACGAGTATTGCCCCCGCTCGAAGTCTTACCTAAATCTCTCTGTACCTTTGCAGAGAGGCCCTTACGGAGACGTTCATCGACAACTGCTCAGGGGGCAGTCTTGTCTATTTTGCTTTTCAGGGAAAGCCCTGGAAAACCGCCAAGTAGTGATGGCTTGTCCCTTGCTAGATAAAGGCCAAGTCCTGGGGGATCTGTGGATCTTTCGATCGGCTCGGCGTCCTTTCGACGACCAGGAGATCCGACTTATCCAGCAGGTGGCCAACCAATGTGCCATCGGGCTGCGCCAGGCGCGCTTGTTCCAAGCTGCCCAAGAGCAGGTGCAAGCTCTAGAGCGCCTCAACCAATTGAAAGACGACTTCATCAGCACCGTCAGCCACGAGCTGCGCACTCCCCTCACTAGCCTAAGGATGGCTCTCAAAATGCTGCAGATAGCTCCCTCTGAGGAGAAGCGAGCCCAATACCTGGCTATTGCCGAGCGGGAATGCCAGCGGGAAATCGAGCTCATCAACGACCTGCTGGATCTGCAGCGGCTACAAGCCGGGGCCTATGCCCTGAACATCCAAGCCCTCACCTGGCGGGAGCTGCTGGGGGATCTGCTGACGGTTACCCAAGAGCGGGCCCGCGCCAAGGGGCAAACTTTCCAAGCCAGCGTTCCCCTGGAGAGCTCCCTCACGACAGATCCCTTGCTCTTAGGGCGAATCCTGCGCGAGTTGCTGCACAATGCGGTGAAATACACCCCACCCCAGGGATCCATCCGCTTGCAGATCGAAACGGAAAATTGTCGAAGCCGCATCCAGGTCAGCAATAGTCAAGAGATCCCTGCCGAGGAGCTCACGCGCATCTTTGAGCGCTTTTACCGCATTCCCAGCAATGATCCCTGGAAGGAAGGGGGCACGGGTCTAGGCCTGGCCTTGGTGAAACAGATGGTGGATCAGTTGCGCGGATCCATCGAGGTCAGCAGCGCCGCCGGCTGGACAACCTTTACGCTCCACCTGCCCCATCTGCCGCAACTTTAATCCTCTTGGTGAGAATAGCTCCTAAGAGCTTGACTCAGTACTTGAGATCCCCTATCATTGCCTAGGGCGAAGCTACTGATACAGACTCTCAATAGGCTTGGTCTAGAAAAGCAGGATTTGGAAGGGTTGGTCCGCTTCTAGGGCCAGATCCGTTGCTGCTGACGAAATCAGTGCAGCAGCTTTTCCTGAGATTTTTTTGAGTTTAGGAGTTGGGTATGCGCTTATCGCGACGGCAGTTGGTTAACGCAGCTGTGTTGGGATCGGTAGCCTTGACAGTAGGCTCGCTGGGGCGTTCGGCTCGCGGCGCCAACCGGGAGGTCAACCTCTACACCTCTCGGCACTACAGCACAGATGAAAAACTATACGAACTTTTCAGACAGAAAACGGGCATTAGGGTAAACTGGGTGCAGGGCAACGCCGACGAGATTCTCCAGCGCCTCCGCAGCGAGGGAGCCAACAGCCCCGCTGACATTTTCATGACAGTAGATGTGGCCCGGCTGTGGCGGGCTCAAAACGAAGGCTTGTTTCAACCTATCCAGTCGGAGACGCTCGCTAAAAACATCCCAGAATCCCTGCGGGATCCGGAAGGCTACTGGTTCGGCCTGACCAAGCGGGCGCGAGTAATCATGTACAACAAGGACAAGGTGGATCCCAAGGAGCTGTCCACCTATGAGGATCTCGCTAACCCCAAGTGGCGGGGCAAGGTGCTCACTCGCTCCTCCAGCAATGTGTACAGCCAGTCTCTGACGGCTTCGATCATCTTGGCGCACGGGATCCCGGAGACGGAAAAGTGGGCGCGGGGCTTGGTGGCCAACTTTGCCCGCCCGCCAGAGGGGGGAGATATTGATCAAATCAAAGCCGTAGCCGCTGGCGTAGGAGACGTGGCTTTGGCCAACACCTACTATTTGGCGCGTTTGATCAAATCCGACAAACCAGAAGAGCGCGCCGTAGCCGAGAAAATCGGCGTCTTCTTCCCCAACCAAAAGGATCGCGGCACTCACGTCAACATCAGCGGCGCCGGCATTCTGAAAACCGCTCCCAATAAAGAGGCTGCCATCCAGTTTCTGGAGTTTCTCTCCGGCCCGGAGGCGCAGGCCATCTTTGCCCAGAGCAACAACGAGTACCCGGTGCTGCCAGGGGCGGAGATCGACTCGGTAGTGGCCAGCTTTGGCACCTTCAAGGAAGACACGATCAACGCCGCCAGCATTGGCCGCCTTACCCCCGAGGCCCTGAAAGTCATGGATCGGGCTGGTTGGCGGTAAGGGCTAGGTTCACCCAAAATGCCGGGGTTGCCGAGAGCCTTCTTCTTGGCTCCCCGGTATGGCTAGATCAGATTTTTGCCAGCTCTCAGGAATTGCCATTGCAGTTGATGGGAAAGCTAGCTTGGCTAAATTCAAGAGCGCTTGGAGGCGATGGTTCAGCGGCTGGACGTTGCTGACCGTAGCCTTGACGGGCTTAATTTTGATTCCCACGCTAACAGTGCTGCTCAGCCTCCTTGCCGACGAGCGGCAGGTTTGGGGGCACCTGGTTGACACGGTCTTGGGGCTATATGTGCGCAACAGCCTGCTGATAATGGCGGGGGTGGCGCTGGGAGTCATCCTGGTGGGCAGCGGCACCGCCTGGCTGGTGACGATGTGCGAGTTTTGGGGGCGGGCCTGGCTGGAGTGGATGCTGGTGTTGCCCCTGGCGGCCCCTACCTATGTGTTGGCCTATGCCTACACCGATTTTTTGCAAGTAACTGGGGGCTTCCAGATCTGGCTACGGCGGGTCACCGGCTGGGGGATCGGCGACTACTGGTTCCCCAACATTCGCTCGCTGGGGGGGGCAATCCTGCTGATGACGCTGACTCTTTACCCCTATGTGTATCTCTCGGCGCGGCTAGCTTTCCAGGAACAGTCGGTGGCCTGTTTGGAGGTGAGCCGTTCCCTAGGCTACGGGCCCTGGGCTAGCTTTTTCCGGGTGGCTTTGCCTCTGGCGCGGCCAGGGATCGTGGCTGGCTGCCTCCTAGCGTTGATGGAAACCCTGAACGATTTCGGCACCGTCAGCTACTTCGGGGTCGATACCTTTACCACCGGCATCTACCGCACTTGGACGGCCCTCGGCAATCCGGTGGCAGCAGCTCAGCTCTCGGCGCTGCTGTTGCTGTGGGTGTTGCTGCTGATGGGCTTGGAGCAATTCCTGCGCCGGCGGGCGCGCTACTATCGCCAAGGGCTTAGGCCAGCTCTAGCCCGCTACCGTCTGCAGGGGATCCGAGCGGTGGGAGCGTGGCTAGCCTGTGGGATCCCGGTTGGGCTAGGCTTTGTCGTCCCCGCCCTTATCCTGCTCCAGATGACCCTGCGCCAGGGAGCGGTGGGCCGCCACTTTTGGAGCTACGCCCGGAATAGCCTTCTACTAGCCACCATCACAGCGGTGATTGCCGTTTCGGTGTCGGTGGTGGTGCTGTATGGGCTGCGGCTGCAGCGGGGATCCACCTGGAGCCTGCGGCTGGCAGTGCGCTTGTCTTCTTTAGGCTACGCGCTGCCAGGTATGGTGATTGCCGTGGGAGTTCTGCTTCCCCTGGGGCGACTGGATCAACTGCTGAGCTACTTGCGGCAGGTGCTCTTTCAGCAGCCACCCGGTTTGGTTCTGAGCGGCACCATCGCCGCCCTGGTATTTGGCTATTTGGTGCGCTTTTTGGCAGTGGCTCTAGCCACCGTCGAGGCAACCCTGCTACGCATTCCTCCCAGCCTGGACGAGGCAGCCCGCAGCCTGGGGCAGGGATCCCTGGGCACCCTGTGGCGAGTGCACCTGCCGCTGATGGGAGGCGGGATCTTGGGGGCAATGCTGCTGGTGTTTGTGGATGTCATGAAGGAGCTGCCAGCCACGATGGTGCTGCGGCCTTTTAACTTTGATACCCTGGCCGTTTACACCTACCGCATGGCTGCCGACGAACGCCTGGCCGAGGCCGGTGCCCCTGCTTTGGCAATTGTCTTGGTGGGGCTCTTGCCTGTCATCCTGCTCAACTCCCAAATGGCCCGGCAGCGTAACTTGTACTCTTCCGGACGGGAAGAGACCTAGAGGGCCTCGGCACCTGCCACCACCTCGAGGATCTCCTGGGTAATGGCCGCTTGCCGAGCTTTGTTGTAGGCAAGGGTGAGGGTACGGATAAGCTCAGTGGCGTTGTCGCTGGCATTGCTCATAGCTGTCATCCGGGCCGCCAGCTCGCTGGCTGCTGCCTCCTGCAGAGCCCGCAGCAATTGATTGTTCAGGTACAGAGGCAGGAGCGCATCCAGGATTTGCACGGGATCCTGCTCGAAGATCATGTCCGGCGGCGGGGCTGAGACAGGAGCAACGATCTTGCTGCGCTCGACGGTAAACTCTCCCCCCCGCACCAGCAGGTTAAAGATCTCGTCGTCGCGAGCAGCCAGGCGCGTAGGGTCTAGAGGCAGCAGGGATTGCACCACTGGCCGCGAGCTAATCAGGGAGACAAAGCGGGTGTAGATGAGCTCCACCTTATCCACCTTCTCGGAGAGGAAAGCGGAGAGCAGCTCATCCCCAATTTGAGCGGCTTCAGCGGCAGTGGGGATCTGCGGCAGATTCACGTAGGTCTTGGCGATAGGGGCAGAGCGCCGCTGAAAATACTGCACCGCCTTGCGGCCTACCAGGTAAAGCTGCACCTGCTGCCCTGTTTCCTGCAGCTCGCCCACTCGCTCTTCAGTACGCTTGATAACGTTGGCGTTGTAGGGGCCACACAGACCCCGATCCCCGGCCACCACTAGCAGGCCCACTGTTGCCACAGGGCGCTGCTTTAGCAAGGGCAGCTCGACATTTTCCAGCCGCAGCCGCGTCTGCAGCCGATAGAAAACCTGGGCCAGGCGATTGGCAAAGGGACGAGTAGCCATCACCTGCTCCTGAGCCCGCCGCACCCGCGCTGCCGCCACCAGGCGCATGGCCTCCGTGATTTTACGGGTGTTCTTCACTGCCTTAATGCGATCCCGAATTGGCTTTAGCTTGGCCATAACCCTCTCCCTTGTTGGATCTGCCCTTAGCCTGCCTGAGCTACAAAGCTTTGCTTGAACTCTGCAATGGCGGTTTTTAGGATCTCTTCCGCCTCCTCGGTAAGCTGCTTGGTGGAGAGGACGATTTCGCCATATTTGGGATGGGCGGTGCTCAAGTAGGACAGCAGGCCCTGCTTGAAGCTGGAGACCTTCTCTAGCGGGATGTCGTCCAGGTAGCCCTGCGTTCCCGCATAGATAATGGCTACTTGCTGGTCCAAAGACAGGGGCGAATATTGGGGCTGCTTGAGGATCTCCTGCAGCCGTTGGCCGCGGGCCAGTTGCTTTTGGGTGGCCTCATCCAAGTCGGAGGCAAACTGGGCAAAGGCTTCCAGATCCCGATACTGCGCCAGTTCCACCTTCAGGGAGCCAGCGACCTTCTTCATAGCCTTGGTTTGCGCCGCCGAGCCAACGCGGCTAACGGAAATGCCAATGTTGATGGCTGGGCGAATGCCAGCGTTGAACAGATCCGACTCCAGGAAGATCTGGCCGTCGGTAATGGAGATAACGTTGGTGGGAATGTAGGCCGACACGTCATTGGCCTGGGTTTCCACAATCGGCAGGGCGGTCATGGATCCCTCGCCCAATTGGCTGTTGAGCTTGGCCGCCCGTTCCAGTAGCCGCGAGTGCAGGTAGAACACATCGCCCGGATAGGCTTCCCGGCCAGGGGGACGGCGCAACAGCAGCGACATCTGGCGGTAGGCTACTGCCTGCTTGGACAGGTCGTCGTAGACCACCAGGGTGTGCTTGCCTTGGTACATGAAGTATTCGGCAATGGTGGCCCCGCAGTAAGGAGCTAGCCACTGTAGGGGAGCCGGGCTGTCGGCGCCAGCAGCCACCACGATGCTATAGTCCATTGCCCCCCGCTCGGTTAGGATGTTCACCACCTGGGCGATGTTGCTTTGCTTCTGGCCGATGGCCACATAGATGCAAATGACGTCCTGTCCTTTTTGGTTGAGGATGGTGTCGACCGCAAGGGTGGTCTTACCCGTTTGGCGGTCGCCGATAATGAGCTCCCGCTGTCCCCGCCCAATGGGGATCAAGGCGTCGATGGCCGTGATGCCAGTCTGGAGCGGCTCATACACCGAGCGGCGGTCAATGATGCTGGGAGCTGGGGACTCAATGAGGCGAGTCTCGGTGCAGTGAATCGGCCCTTTGCCGTCGAGGGGATTGCACAAGGGATCGACCACGCGGCCCAGCAGGGCTTCCCCTACGGGAATGCTGGCAATTCTGCCTGTGGCCTTGACGGTAGAGCCTTCTTGGATGTTACGGCCGTCGCCAATCAGCACGGCGCCAACGTTGTCTTCCTCGAGGTTGAGAGCAATGCCCAGCGTGCCATCCTCAAACTCCAGCAGCTCACTGGCCATCACCTTCTCCAAGCCATAGATGCGGGCAATGCCGTCTCCTACTTGCAGAACCGTGCCGACATTGGAGACCTGCATCTCCCGGTTGTACTGCTCGATCTGCTGCTTGATGATGGTGCTAATCTCATCTGGGCGAATGGTAGGCATGGCAGTCCTCTCAGGAAAGGGGATCTCAAAACTTAAGCTAGCTGCAGCGCCAGCCGGCGCAACTGGCCGCGCAAGCTGAGGTCAATGACCTGGGAGCCAATCTTGAGGATCACTCCGCCTAGCACCGTGGGATCTTGGCTAATCTGCAGCTCCACGCTGCTAGCTTGCGTGAAGTCCTTCACCCGCTCCCGGATGGATTGCTGCTGGGCTTCAGTCAAGGGCACTGCGGCGGTTACCTCCGCAAGAACAATGTTTTGCAGTTTCCGCTGCAGCTCCAAGAAACGCTGACAGAGAGCCCCAAGGAACATGATGCGGCGGCGGTCGGTCAACAGCTGAAGGGCGTTGAGCAGCAGCGGGTGGATCTGATCGGCAAACACCTGCTGCAGAAGGTTTTTCTTGGCTTCCGTCTTCACCAGGGGGCTAGCCAGAAACTGGCCCAGCTCCGGCGTGGCCTGCAAAACAGCGGCAATAAAGCGCACATCGGCGGTAAAGGTGTCCAGCAACCCCTGTCCAGAAGCCAGAGAAACCAAGGCCTCGGCGTAGGGATCCACTACCCTAAGAGCCATTTTCCGGTTCAGCATGGGTTTCCGTTTCTCCTGAACTCACCTAGCGGGCAAGCATCTGGATCCCTTGCTCAATGAGGCGATGGTGAATCTGCTCATTGAGGTGTTGCGGCAGCTCCTGTTCCACCTTGCGCAGCGCTTGGCGAACAATTTGGCGGCGCAGCTCTTGGAGAATTTGCTCCTGCTCGGCGGCAAGATCCCTTGCCGCTTTGGCGCGCAGCCGTTCGATCTCCTGCTCCACCTGCTGCAACAGCTCCTGACGGCGGGCCTCTGCGCTAGCTTCCGCCTGACGGCGAATGCGCTCTGCTTCCTGCTGGGCCTGTGCCAGCTTTTGCTGTTCCTCCGCCAGCCTCTCGAGGGCTTCCTGCTTGCGCTGCTCCGCCTGCCGCAGCTCTTCGAGGATGCTTTCCCGCCGCTTGGCCAGCGCTTCCCCCACCACTCGGCGACCCAAGAGGTACAGCAAAGTTAGGATAATGGCGATGTTGATGAGGTTGCTTTCTAGAACCGCCTCGAGGATCCCTGGCTCAGCCACGGCCAAAAGCCAAGCGGGCATCCAGCTAAACCCCAGCATCACAAGCTACTCCCCAAGGAACGTTTAACCAGCCACTCAACGGACGCTACCTAGCAACTTCTCGGTAATCTGGGCGGCGATGGCCTCCACTTGCTGCTGCAGCTGTTCAAGGGCTGCTTGCTTTTCCTGCTCAACCTGCCGCCGCGCCGCTTCCAGCTTGGCTTGGATCTCTGCCTGAGCTGCCGCCAGCTTCTCTAAACGGATGCGAGCAGCAGCCGCTTCCGCCTCGGCAATCACGGCCTGCGCCTGTAGGCGAGCTCGGCTAATCTCCGCCTCGTACTCTTGGGCCAGGGCCGTTGCCTTCTCCAACCGCTCCTGGGCTTCCGCCTGGGTGGAGCGGATGTAGTCGTTGCGGCTGTCAATAACCCGAGTAACCGGCTCGTAGAAGAGAGAGTTAAGCACAGCTACCAACAACAGAAATTGAATGGCGATGATGGGCAGGGTGGCATCCAAGTCGAAGAGACCATTTTTCTCGGCGGCCTCGACGGCCAAAAGGGCTGAGGAGAGCATGGGGCCTCAGGGACAAAAACGGGATTCTGAGCTGAAGCAAGACTAGGGGGCAAGCCGGCAGGGACTGTCCAGACTGCCCCCAAGACGACAGCACTAGGAGGCGAAGGGGTTAGCAAACAAAAGCACCAGCGCCACCACCAAGCCGTAGATGGTCAGAGCTTCCATGAAGGCCAGGCTGATCAACAGGCTGCCGCGGATCTTATCTTCCGCCTCTGGCTGGCGGGCCAGCCCCTCCATGGCCGCAGCAGCAGCATTCCCTTGGCCCAGCCCTGGACCCAGGGATCCCAAACCAATAGCCAGAGCAGCAGACAAAACAGAGGCAGCAGAGGTTAACGAATCCATAGCCATCGTGAGATTCTCCTCGTCGTTACAGAACAGAAGTAGGCACGACTGCAACAGCGCCTTTGGTTTGAGGTGATCTGGCTGGAGTATCCGAGCCGATCGCCCCCTTGTCGGCGACCTCTGGGCACAGGCCCTCGGCCCCAACAAACCTTACCAAGCCCCGGCAACAACCCCCGGAAGAGGTGGGGAGAGCTGAGCGCCCCAGCCCTCGCCGACTCCTCGGCAGCTCAATCGTGGTGATCCCCACCCCCATGGCCTTCCAGCGCCTCTCCAATGTAAGCCGCCGAGAGGGTTGCGAAGATTAAAGCCTGAATGGCTCCGGTAAACAGGAACAGGATCATCACCGGCACCGGGATCAACAAGGGCACCAGCAACACCAACACCGCAATCACCAGCTCCTCGGCCAAGATGTTGCCAAACAGACGGAAGCTTAGGGAGAGGGGCTTGGTGAAATCTTCTAGAACGTTGATGGGCAACAGAACCGGCGTGGGCTCGATGTACTTTTTAAAGTAGGACAGCCCCCGCTTGCTGATGCCGGCCACGAAATACATGATACTGGTAAGCAGCGCCAAGCCGGCAGTGGTGTTGATGTCGTTGGTGGGAGAAGCCAGCTCCCCTTCCGGCAAGGGGATCAACTTCCAGGGGAAAAGATTCCCCATCCAGTTGGAGACAAAAATAAACAGAAACAAGGTGCCAACATAGGGCACCCAGGGCCGGAAGTTTTTCTCGCCAATCTGGGCACGGGCAATGCTTTGCACAAATTCCAAAACATACTCAACAAAGTTCTGCAAGCCAGCGGGCTCCCGCTGCAGTTGACGAGTGCCCAGCAGCACCACCGTCAAAATTAGGGCAATGGCAATCCAACTGGTAATCAGAACCTGGCCGTGGACCGTAAACTTGCCCAGGTGCCAGTAGAGGTGATGGCCAACCTCAAGCTCTGCTAGGAGAAAAGGCGAGGAGAAGGACGGGCTCATAAGCATCAGGAAGAGGAAGATAAACGGCTCAACGTCTGGACGAGGTAGATGAGCAGGGTGACCTTATACGTCATAAACCCAAAGAAGATGGGCAAAATCTGTAGGGACTTTACCTTCGCAGCCAAAACCATCAGCCCAACAAACAGAGCTAGGCGCGTCACCCCTAAGCGGCTGCGAGTTTTGCCCAGCTCTGCCACGCTGCGGCCCAGCATGCGCAGATAGACTACGCCGACCATTGCCCCTAGCAAGTAGTTGCCTGCAACCCCTGGCGAGTAAACCAAAGCTAACCCCAGGGCAATGGCCAGGCTCACGCTAAGGGTAACTCGCGCCAGCCATAACTGCAGTGCCGCATAGCTTCTGCCCACTGTCCCCTCGCGAGAGGTTGGCTCTGGCTGCAGCGAAGCTTGGCAACCCCTCTCTTCCTCATCGTTTTGAGAAAGGGGCACGTCCTCTAGGGGAGGCAAGGGCCTGGGCTTCCACTGGGCTGCCTTCCAGCGGCTGGGACTGTGAGAGAGAAGTCTGAAAGAAGGGGACATGGAAGCGGGATTCCTACCTCTTAGGGGTCGGCCTTAACCCAAAATACCATGGCTGAGTAACAATACTTAACACACCAGGCCAAACCAAGGCCCTAGGAAACTCCCATCTGCCCTCCAGAAAGACGGCTGGCCCACGAGGTGTTCCTTTAAGAATCTACCACCTTCCTGGATGGGCAATGTCAAGAATTGGAAAACTTTCCAAAGGCCTGCGGCGTAAAGTCTTGGGGAGGGGTAGTTAGGAACTTGTAATATCCTGTAACCCTGGGGAATCTCGCTGCGGATCCCAGCATACTAGGGTCAGGAAGGAGAGAAGGAGAGGATGATCCCACAGGAGTGGCTGCTGAAAGCCATTTGGGCGGACTACAGCCTAGCTGTGGCGCTGACCGTGGTGGTGCCGCTAGCTCTCTTGGTTTGGGCTTTTGCGGTGGGGCTGGGGCCCCTGATCCAGCTTCTGATTGCCTACTGGCGGGTGTCTAGCCTGTTGGCGGTAACCGTATATCTCATGATTGGCGGCCTGCCCATCAGTTTCTTGAGCGGGGCAATGGCACGGCTTTTGATCCCGCTCAGCCTTTGGTTCTGGCGGGATTGGAGCACCGCCCTCGAGCAGTCGAGAAGCTGGGCAGCGCGGGCTTTCTTGCTCTGGCGGTGGATCCTGACTGGCTATATGGGGGTCGGGTTCTTCTTTTCAGGAGCCTTTGTGCCCTGCGCCTTCCAGGCTTCTTTGTCGCTCCAGTGTCGAGCCTGGTTTGAGCCGCCGCTGGGCTTTCGAGAGATCTTCCATCCCAATGTATCCCCCGAGCTGCTCGGGAGCCTAGGGGCCTGGGGCTTGGTAGTTTACCTACTCTACAGCGTCTATTTCGTCTGGCGGCTGCGGCCCCCTACCGAGAAAAGGGAGTTGGCAGCATGAGCGCCCTGCCCTGGCCGCTGGCTCTAGAGCGCTACAGCCAAGCCCACCCCCAGGAGGTGCTGCGGGTAGAGGTGGAAAGCGAGGGGGAAACGGATTTGGTGCTAATCTACCGCGGCTATAGCAGCTCCCTGCGCCGGCCCACTCCCCCCGATCCAGAGGTGCCGGTGATCCCTCCTCAGGCTCGCTTCTTACAGTTAGAGCGCCTCAGAGCCCCTTACCACCCTGAGCACTCCCAGGTTTTAGCTCTCTACCGCAGCTGGGAGGAGTTGAGGGCTTGGCTAATCCAAGAAGGGATCCCAGTAGCCGAGTAGGGGAGGGCGGGTTTTAGCGCCCCACAGGCGCCGGCTGCCGCTGCAGGAGGGTGTATTCTGCCGGCTGCAGGAGGGACTGCCCCGTCATCTCAGGGGGCTGCGGCAAGCCCAAGATCTCGAGCAGGGTGGGTCCGACATCAGCCAAGGTGCCGCCGGAACGCAGCCTGGCGTCGCCACCGCGGCCCGGGATCTTGCGCTTTTCGCCCTCCACCAGAATGCAGGGCACGGGGTTGGTGGTGTGAGCGGTCCAGGGGTTGCCCTGGTCGTCCCACATCAGCTCGGCATTGCCGTGATCCGCAACGATGAGGGTGGTGCCCCCTACGTCTACCACTGCCGCCAGCAGGCGACCTAGGCAGTGGTCTACCGTTTCCAGAGCCCGCACCGTGGCCTCAAAGTTGCCGGTGTGGCCCACCATGTCAGGGTTGGCGTAGTTCAGCACCACCAGGCTGTACTCGCCGCGGGCAATGGCTTCGATAGCCTTGTCGGTGACTTTCCTCGCCGACATCTCCGGCACTTGGTCGTAGGTGGCCACCAGCGGGCTTTGAACCAAGATGCGATCTTCCCCAGGGAAGGGCTGCTCGAGGCCGCCGTTGAAGAAGTAGGTGACGTGGGCGTATTTTTCCGTTTCGGCAATGCGCAATTGCTTAAGGCCAGCCTCGCTTACCACCTGCCCTACCAGGTGATCCAGGTTCTGCGGCTTAAAGAGCACCTGCACCGGCAAGGTGGGATCGTACTGTGTCATGGTGATGAAGGTGAGGTCCGGAATAAGGCAGCGCTGGAAACCGGAAAAGTCGGGGCAGACGAAAGCTTGGGTAAGCTGGCGGGCCCGATCCGGGCGGAAGTTGAAGAAGATGACTGCATCTCCCGGCCTTACTGCTCCCGGCGCCAAACGGGTGGGGGGAATGAACTCGTCGGTAATATCCTGGGCGTAAAAGTCTGCCATCACCTCAGCAGCGCTGCGGCCACAGCCAGGGCCATCTTCCGTCATAACCTCGTAGGCCTTCTGGGTGCGCTCCCAACGGCGATCCCGATCCATGGCGTAGTAGCGGCCGCTCAGGGTGGCGATGACGCCGTTGCCCAGCCATTGCAGCTCTTTTTGGAGGGCGGCCAGAACTGTTGCCCCTTCACAAGGGGGAGTATCGCGGCCATCGGTAATGGCATGAACGTAGGCAGGGATCCCCACCTGCGCTGCCAGTTTCAGCAGGCCGTAGAGGTGGTCAATGTGGGAGTGAACCCCTCCTGCAGAGCAGAGCCCGATGAAATGAAACCGGCCTCCCCGCCCCTTGAGTTGACGACAAACTTCCACCAAAAGAGGCTCTTGAAAAAGGGATCCCGTCTCAATGGCATCGCTAATGCGCACCAACTCCTGCGGCACTACCCGCCCTGCTCCCAGAGTTAGGTGGCCCACCTCGGAGTTGCCCATCTGCCCTTCTGGCAAACCCACGGCCCGCCCCGAAGCTTGCAGCAGGGTATGGGGATAGGTAGCCCATAGGCTATCCATGACGGGGGTTCGGGCAGCCAGCACGGCGTTGCCCTCCGCGGCCTCGCGATAACCCCAGCCATCTAGAATGACCAAAACTACCGGTGCCACCGACTGTGCATTCATGAAGCGGTCTCTCGCGTTTTCCAAAACATGATACCAGCCCCGGCAATACGGTACCGGATCCCTAACCTCCACTTTCTTTTAAGGCCAGCAATTGTCAATTAGCCGCGGGAGCTGGGCTGCAGACGCTTGCGCAGGGACTCGGCGCGGCGCTTGGCAATGGCATTTTGGGGATCCAGCTTCAACACGGTCTCGTAGGCTTCCAGGCCAGGGCCGTAGAGATTTTTTTTCTCGTAGGCATGGCCCAGGTTATTCCAGGCAGTTACATAGGCCGGATCTGCCGCCACCGCATCTTTGTAGTAGCGAATGGCCAGATCGTATTGCCCCTGGCTAAAGTAGGCAAAGCCAAGAGCGTTGCAAACCGGGGGAATGTTTTCCCCAGCCACTTCCAGGGCTTTTTTGAGCTGGACGATGGCCTGCTCGTAGAGACCCTTTTGCAGGTAGACGCTGCCCAACTCGTAGTGCTCCTGGGGGGATCCCTTGCCCTTGCTTAGGCGGGGCTGGAGCTCGCGAATGACTTTTTCCTGCGCCCATAGGCGTAGCACCCCACGCAAGACAAAGAAACCCACCACCCCCAGGATGCCTGCCAAAGCTGCCAAGTAAAGGAGAGAAGCACTGGCAACCATTTTGTTACCCCACAATTAGCTCTTTAAGCCTGCAGGTGGGCCTCGATAAACCAGAGATCTTTATCGATTTGCCGCGAGATCTCGGTAAACAGGTCGGCAGTGTCGGCGTCCCCCAGCTCGGTGGCGCGGTCAATGTTGCGCCGAACGGCAGCGGCATACTGACCGTAGCGGGCCGCCAAAGCCTGCAGGTGAGCCCGACCGTCTTCAGCCGTCAGGTCGTATTCAGGCAAGCTCGAGGTTTGGGCGACAATGCGGGCCGTGCCGCGGGCAATGCCCCCCAGGGCCGTAACCCGTTCGGCCAGCATGTCCACGTAGTTTTCCAGGGTGCTGGCAAAGGTGTCAAACATCTCGTGCAGGGCGATGAAGTTCATGCCTTTGACGTTCCAGTGGGCCTGCTTCACCTGAGTCTTCAAATCCAGGGTGTCCGCTAAAGACTGGTTGAGCAGCTCCACCAGTTGCGCGCGGGCCTCGGCCGGCAGGTCGAGCTGAGTGGGGTAGAGACGGGTTTTTTCGGCGCTAACCATAGCCAACCTCCCAATTGTTGTGGAATCCGCTGGGGCCATCAGTCTGTCAGCTCCCAACTGGGCCTATACTAACACAAACTCAGAATGAGTATGAGTTAGCAAGCGGTTACTTGCCAATGCAAAAGCGGCTAAAGATCTGATCCAAGACTGCCTCGGAGATCTCCTCGCCGGTGATCTGGCCAAGGGCGTGCAGCGCCCCCCGCAGGTCGATGGTCCAGAAATCGAGGGGGAGCTGTTCCCGCATGGCCTGGGCCACTTGTTCTAGGCTGGCTTGGGCCTGGCGGAGGGCGGCGGCCTGGCGCTGGTTGAGGCTGACCTCCAAGTTGGGCTGGGGTCGCCCCTGGGTAACAAGCTGCTCCAGGGCTTCTTCCAGCTCTGGGATCCCCTTGCCCTGGGCGGCAACAGCAGGGACACGGTAGGTGATTTCGGGGGGGAGAGAAATGCCGTTGGGGGAGGCGAGGTCAGTTTTGTTGATCACTAGAATCAGGGGGCGGTGGCGGATGGAGGCATAGATAGCCGCATCAGCCTCCGTCCAGCCCGCCTGAGCATCGATGACCAGCACCAGCACATCGGCGGTCTGGGCCAGCCGTTGGGAGCGCTCCACCCCCAGCCGCTCCACCGGATCGTCAGTGGCGCGAATGCCGGCGGTATCCAGGAGCTGGACGGGGATCCCTCTCACCACCAACTGGGACTCCACCACATCCCGAGTGGTGCCAGGTAGATCCGTGACAATAGCGCGATCCTGCCCTGACCAGGCGTTGAGCAGGCTGGACTTGCCCACATTGGGCCGCCCGACAATGGCCACTTTCACCCCAGTGCGCAGCAGTTGCCCCCGTTCGGCAGTGGCCAGCAGGGCCTGCATCTGAGCCTGAATGTCTTGCAGCCGGGCCTGCCAAGCCGGGACATCCAGAGGGGGCAGATCCTCTTCAAAGTCAATTCGCGCCTCGATCTCGGCCAATAAGCCCAGGAGCGCCTGGCGCAGGGCGCGGATAGACTGTCCCAGTTTGCCCTGCAGACCCGCCAGCGCCATTTGAGCTGCCTGCGGAGAGCGGGCTGCCACCAGATCAGCCACACTTTCGGCCTGGGTTAGATCGATGCGACCGTTTAGGAAAGCGCGCAGGCTAAACTCCCCTGGCTGCGCTAGCCGGGCTCCCTGGCGCAGGCACTGCTGCAGGGTAGCCTGAACCACCATAATGCCGCCGTGGCAATGGAACTCCACTACATCCTCGCGGGTGTAGGAGCGGGGGGCCTGCATCCACACAGCCAGAGCTTCGTCCAGTGGGTGGCCCTTCTCGTCATGGATCCAGCCATAGAGAAGGCGATGGCTCTCCCAGGTGGCATTGCGGCGGGCGGGAGTAAAGATCGCCTGGGCAATGGACAGAGCCCGCGAGCCGGAAAGGCGCACAATGCCAATGCTGCCCTGCTCGGGCACCACGGCGGTGGCAATGGCAGCAATGGTGTCGGCCAGGGGTGTAGTGGGATCCATAGGTGAATGGGCTATGCCTTAGTTCCCTGTAGGCAGGAGCCCGGCCTTAACTCGAAAGAAGCTGTAAAAAGCTAAGCTCTCCCGCCGAGGTCAGGGTAGCTTGGCAGTGGCGACCTGCACTTGTCCTAACAAAATATGAAGCCGTTACGCACGTTTAGGGTAATCCCTTACCTGCCGCCTGCCTTGGAGAGCCTGCGCTTTTTGGCCTACAACCTGCATTTTAGTTGGAACGTAGAAACCCGCACCCTGTTCCGGCGCATGGATCCAGATCTGTGGGATGCCTGCGGGCACAACCCTGTGGCTCTTTTGGGCCAGATCCGGCAGGAACGCCTGGATGAATTGGCAGAGGATCCGGGGTTCTTAGCCCAACTGGAGCGAGCTAGCCAGCAACTAAATAGCTATCTCCAACGAGACACGTGGTACCGTCGGTACCGCTTATCCCATGCGGTGGAAGGGGAATGCTACGCCTATTTTTCCGCGGAGTTTGGCTTGGCCGACTGTCTGCCTCTTTACTCAGGGGGTTTGGGGGTGTTGGCCGGGGATCACCTCAAGGCAGCCAGCGACTTGGGCCTGCCGCTCGTGGGTGTGGGCCTACTCTACCAGAAGGGGTATTTCCGCCAGTACCTCAGCCCCGATGGCTGGCAGCAGGAGCGCTACCCCATCAACGATTTCTTTAACATGCCGCTGGAGCTGCAAAGAGACGCGGAGGGCCGCGAGATTCGCATTGAGGTGGACTACCCCAACCGCAAGGTATTTGCCCGCATCTGGAAAGCCATGGTGGGGCGAGTGCCCCTATACCTTCTCGACACCAACATCGAGCCCAACAGCCAGTACGACCAGGACATCACCGATGAGCTCTACGGGGGCGACCAGGATGTGCGCATCCACCAGGAGATGATGCTGGGGATCGGTGGTGTACGGGCTCTGCGCGCCCTTGGGATCCACCCCACTGTCTACCACATGAACGAGGGGCACTCTGCCTTTTTGGCAGTGGAGCGGATCCGCCTGTTGATGGTGGAGCAAGGGCTGAGCTTTGAGGAGGCCTGGCAGGTGGCTAAGTCGAGCCAGCTGTTTACCACCCACACGCCAGTGCCTGCGGGGATCGACCTGTTCCCGCCAGACAAAATCGACTACTACCTGGGCTCCTACTACCGCCAGATGGGCCTAAGTCGGGAGCACTTTTTGGCCCTGGGTCGAGAAAATCCAGGCGACTTCCAGTCCCCTTTCAGCATGGCGGTGCTGGCCATCAACATGGCCTCGTTTGTTAACGGCGTCAGCAAGCTCCATGGGGCGGTCGCCCGCAAGATGTTTGGCCCCCTCTGGCCTGGGATCCCGCAAGAGGAGGTGCCGATTACCTCCATCACCAATGGCGTGCATGTCCGCACCTGGGTGGGGGAGGAAAACCAAGCTCTCTACGACCGCTACCTGGGGCCGGATTGGGCGGAGGCTCCTCCCTCGGATCCTCTCTGGCAGAAGGTGGATCGGATCCCGGATGCGGAACTGTGGCGGGCGCACGAGCACAGCCGCGCTCGCCTCATTGACTTCACCCGCCAGCGCCTGGTGGAGCAGCTGCAAAAGCGGGCAGCCTCGACGGCTGAGATCCAACGGGCCTCAGAAGCCCTCAACCCAGAGGTGCTTACCATTGGGTTTGCCCGCCGCTTTGCCACCTACAAGCGGGCCACTCTCTTGCTCCACAACCTGGAGCGGCTCAAAGCCTTGATCAACCATCCCCAGTACCCGATGCAGTTTATCTTTGCCGGCAAGGCCCACCCTCGCGATACAGCGGGCAAGGAGTTGATCCGCCAGATTGTCCAGGTGTCGCGCCAGCCAGAGTTCCGCCAGCGGCTGGTGTTTATCGAAGACTATGACATGTACATCGCTAGCTTAATGGTGGCCGGGGTGGACGTGTGGCTGAACACCCCCCTGCGCCCCCGCGAGGCCAGCGGTACTAGCGGCATGAAGGCAGCGGCTAACGGCGGACTGCACCTGAGCATCTTGGACGGCTGGTGGGATGAGGCAGATTACTACCAGACTGGCTGGCCCATTGGCCGCGGCGAGGAGTTTGAGGATCGCGCCTACCAGGACGAGGTGGAGGCCAACGCCCTCTACGATCTCCTGGAAAAGGAAGTAGCTCCTCTTTTCTACCAACGCGGCAGCGACGGCCTGCCCCATGCCTGGATTCAGCGCATGAAGCAGGCAATCCGCCTCAACTGCCCTCGCTTCAGCACCCAGCGCATGGTTCGGGAGTATGCCGAGCGAGCCTACATTCCGTTGAGCAACTCCTTTGACCGCATGCGGCGCAACAACTTCCAGGCGGCCCGCCAGTTTACCCGTTGGCGAAACCATCTGCAGGAGAACTGGTACAACCTCCGGGTTCTCGACGTCCGGATTGAAAACCCAAGACAGCCCACTGGCAAGCCTTCTGCCGGCCGGGATACTCAGGTCCAGGAGGTGGTGATGGCCGGGGAACCCCTCACCGTAACGGTGGAGGTGCAGCTGGGATCCCTGCAGCCGCAGGATGTGATTGTTCAAGCCTACCAGGGGTCGGTGGACGACAAGGGCCAGATCCAAAACGGCCGGGCAACCCCCTTGCGCTACGTGGAGACAGTGGGGGATCGCGCCATCTTTTGTGGCCAAGTTCGCTACGAGAGCAGCGGCTTGCAGGGGTTGGCCATCCGCCTATTGCCCTTTCACCCCGATATGCCCGATCCCTATGAGCTGCGGCTGATGCTCTGGGCCTAGCCGGTCAGGCCCTCCTCAAGAGCTGGGCCAATTGCTTTTTAGGAAGGCTGGGCCAGGCAAGCTAGGTGTTGGAGCTGTTGCAGCTTTTCCCTCACTCGGCCAGAGCGGAGCAATTCCTCTGCTTGCTGGATCCCCTCGCTGAGAGATTGAGCATAGCCCAGCAGCCAGAGGTAGCTGCCGCCATTCCAGAGTACCGCTGGGGCAAGGGGGGAGGGATCCCCGTTGAGGAGCTGGTGCATCTGCCGCAGCAACTCTTTCTCCTCCGCCAGCGGGATCTCCGGGCCGGCCAGGTGATAGTCGCGGGCTTTAAGCAGCAGCCGTTCCCCGCGGTGGTTGAGGATAGCTGTCCGCTCCCGCGGCAGGTCGCTGCTGCCTTCTAGTCCCTTGACCGTGGTAAAGTTTTGGATCCCTTGCAGGGCAAACAACTCCAGCATTGTGGCCTCGGTGGGCGGATGCACATAGCCGGCCACCAGGTGGAAGGGGCCCTCATAGGGTGCCCAGACCAGCTCCAGCGTAGCCAGGGGAGGGCGCTTGCCGATTTGATCCCGGTACTCCATCAGAGCTTGCGCTTGGGGGAAGCAGTCTGGCAAGTACAAAAATCCCAAGCCAGTTTGCTCCAGGCATCGGCCCACCTGCTCCAGCGACCATCCTCGCCAGTCCACCCCCAAGCCTCGCCAAACCACCTCCAAGGGTAGACCATACTTGGGAGGGCAACAGCCGGAACCATGGAGCAAAACAGCTGCTCCTGCTGCCGCCAATACCAAAGCCACTAACACCCCCAGCGGCGCTGTTCGCGAGCGGCCGTCGTAGGGGTGGCCAAAGATAACCAAGGGATGGGGCAGATCTCGTTGGGGAAGGCGAGGGCCGTACTCGGCATAGGCATCCAACATACCAGCCAGCTCTTCGGCGGTGGGGCGCTTGATGCGGTGGGCAATCAAAAAGGCCCCAATCTGGGCCGGGGTGGCTTTGCCCGCAAGGAGCAGCCGAGTGGCCTGGGCGGCTTCGCCGCGGGTGAGATCCTCGTGAGTGTGGGTGCCGCTGCTGATTTTCTTCAAAAGCTCGCGAAACTCGTGGCTCATAGCTTTGGCAGTCTAGGGCGAGCGAACTTGGCAGAAACCCAGGAGGCATCCCTATCTGCCTTGGCGTCGGAAGCAGGCTGGCGGAGCAACTGGGCTGCTAACTGCAAAAACCGGCGAATGGGCGGGATCTGATAGCGATCACGGGTGGTTACTGCCACTACCTGTCGCTGCAACAAGGGGGGGTCGGTGGGCCGCACCTGCAACCCTGGGTCGGCGTGACAGTCCACTAGAGCCGATTCTGGCAGGAGAGCAATCAACTGCCCCTGGCGAACGACACCGCGAAAGGCCTCCAGCGTGTTCAGCTCCAGCGCTGCCTTGAGAGTTAACCCCTGGCGGGCCAGGTGGGACTCCACGCAAGTGCGCATGGCATAGCCATCTTTAAACACGACCTGGGGGTACTCGGCCAACACCGGCCAAGGGATCCGCTCGTAGCGGCTGAGGGGATGGCTGGTGGCCATCAACACCTGGATGGGCTCGGAATACAGGGGCTCCACTACCAGTTCGTCCCCCCGCCTTAGCCAGGGATTTTCCATCACCAAAGCCACATCCACCAACCCATCCTTGAGCACCTTCAAGGCGCGGTCGCTGCCTAGAGCTGTAACCCGCAACTGCACCTGCGGGTACTCTCGGCAGAACTCCTGCAGCACCGGCGGCAGTCGATAGGCAGTCAGGGAGTGGATCCCGGCAACGCAGAGCTCGCTTTGCCCGCCCTGCAGCCATTCCCGAATGCTGGCTTGGGCTTGCTGCCACTCCTGACAGATGCGCCGGGCATGGGGTAGGAGCCGTTCCCCCGCCACCGTCAGGGCCACTGGGCTCTTGCGGTGCAGTAGCGGGGCGCCCACCTCTTCCTCCAAGGCCTGAATTTGGCGGCTGATGGTAGACTGGCTTAGGCCACTGCGGCGGGCTGCAGCCAAAAAGCTGCCACTTTCGACGACGTTTAGAAAAGCCTGTAACAGCTCCAAGCGCACCGAGAACCTCTCAGGAGTTACGGCCTAGCTGCCGCGGGATTTTAGCCAGGGATCTCTCGAACTGCTGTAAGTGCCGCTACCAAACCCTGCCGTAGGGTTCACTTTCAAGCCCGCCCCGCCCATAGGCATTAGCTCCGGCTCGGCAAAGCCCCGCAGCCGCTGGGTAGATTCCAACTCACTCAAGCCCTTGGCCTGCAGCAGCACCCCAAAGCTACCTAGCCCCAGCGGATCGATCAGCGCTTGGAGCGCAAAGCGCCGCTGCAGCACCTGGCCCACGCCCCCATCGCTTGTTTGGCTGAGGGCGGCCAGCCGTTCCGCCAACCCCAGGTTTACCAGAAAATAGCTTTGCTGCGTGAAGCCCAGTCGCTTGAGTCCCAGGGATTCCCCCACCTGTTCCAGGGTTGTAAAGTCCACATGGGCCGTGAGATCTTGGCACCCCACCCGACTATAGGGATCCGCAGAGGTGGCGTGTCGGCGGTAAGCTAGGAGCGTGCCCTGGGAGCGCTGGGGGCTGTAGTAGCGCTGGGCAGGATAGCCGTAGTCGATGGTCAGCACGTAGCCCCGCCGCAGCTTACGGGCCAGGAGCTGCAGCCACTCGAGGGCCTTGAGGTTGACCTCGGTTTGGTAGCCAGAGGGGTAGGTGGTAATTGGGATCCCCAGCCGGGCAAAGTACGCTTCTAGCGCGGGGGTCGAGGGATCCCCCAGCACCTCTTGAAACCCTCCCTCTGTCCAATCCACGTAGATTTCCCGCAAAGACCCCCCCTGCACCTGCACCCGATGGACCGGAAAGGCATCCACCAGCTCATTGGAGAAAAAACAGCCAGTTACCGATTCCTCCGGGATTTCGTCCCACGCCAGCCAGCGCACCTTCTCCCCAAAGCCCGCCAAGCGCTCCCGCTGCAGCCGCCGCAAAGAGGCAGAGCGCTCCAGGATCCCGTACTCTAGAGCCTGCCAAAACGCAGGGTAAGCCGAGCGCACGTAGGTTAACCAATCTTCAGCCAGGCGACCGCTGCCTGCCCCCATCTCAACGACCGCAAAAGCAGAAGGGGAGCCTAGAACTTGCCAGAACTGGTGAATCTGCTCCGCTAACAGGTGAGCAAAGTCGGGCGCCAGGTGGGGAGCCGTTAAGTAGTCAGGGCCAATGGGGTAGCCCCGCTCGTAGTAGCCCAGCTCCGGCTCGTAGAGGGCCCACTCCATGAACTGGGCAAAAGTCACTGGCCCTTGGGCGCGGATGCGGCTAGCGATGAGATCCCGAAGTTGTTGGTCCGTCTGGGGGTGCAACAAGGTGCCTATAGGCTAGGAGACTCATCTCTGCAAGGGGCGGCGCCAATTTTGGCGAAACCGACGGTTTGTGAAAAGCAGGACTGGCCAGAGAGCTGAGACCAGCCATTTTCCCGATCCCGAGTAGAGGCGATCTGCCTTGCGGAGCGAGTACCAAACCCCTCCTGCGTAGATTGCCAAGAGCAAAAACGGCCACATTTTCGCTTATCCTGCAAACGCCAGCCAGGTGGTTGAGGGAGCCCTTTTAGTAGGCATCCTGCAACTCATAAAAGTCAGGCGTAATATAGTCCTTGCGCAGCGGCCAGCCAATCCAGTCTTCTGGCATCAGGATCCGCTTTAGGTTAGGGTGACCTTCAAAGATAATGCCGTACATGTCGTAGGTCTCCCGCTCCTGCCAGTCAGCCGACTTCCAGATCCAGTACACCGAGGGCACCCGCGGATCGTCGCGGGGCAGTTTCACCTGGACGCGCACCTCCGGCGGGCGATCCGCTCCGTCCGTCAGCTTAATCAAGTGGTAGAGGCTAACCAACGGCTGGCCTGCCCCTAGGTCATAGCCGCACTGGCAGGCAAGATAGTTAAAGCCATAGGCGTAGAGAGCGGTGCATACGGGCAGGAGAAAGTCCCGCTCCACCTCCAGTAGCTCTACTCCAGCCGCATCCCTGCCCAGATACTGGTGGTCAAAGCCGTTGTCAGCAAGAAACTGAGAAACTGGACCTCGCTCCCGCGTTGCCAGCGACTCGGCTGGCTCAGAGGCAGGAGGCGGACTTTCCGGCGTTTTGGGATCCGTCATCTCAGGCCCCTCCTTGCAAGGCTTTGAGCTGTTGCTCTACCCGCTTGAAGTCGGCAGTCTGCAGGGCCGGCGGCACGGGCAGGCCAATGGCGGCAGCTAGCTCCGGCGGCGGAGCCTGGCGGGTTTCGCTCTCCAAGTACTTGCCAGTGATGACTTCGGGCACAGGTCTAAGGTTGTGCTTGACGGTGTAGTAGCGGTGGGTTTGCTGCAGACGGCCCCGCTCCCGCATGTCCTCAGCGGCAATCTTCTTGCGCAGCTTGACAATGGCGTCCATGATGGCCTCAGGGCGGGGTGGGCAGCCGGGAATGTACACGTCCACGGGGATGAGCTTATCCACCCCTCGCACAGCGGTGTAGGAATCAGAGCTGAACATGCCGCCGCTGATGGTGCAAGCTCCCATGGCAATGACGTACTTGGGCTCGGGCATCTGTTGGTAGAGCTTAACCAGTGCCGGCGCCATCTTCATGGTTACCGTTCCCGCTGTGATGAGCAAATCAGCGGTGCGCGGCGAAGTCCGAGGCAACAGGCCAAAGCGGTCGAAGTCAAAGCGGGATCCCAGCATCGCCGCAAACTCGATAAAGCAGCAGGCGGTGCCATAGAGCAGCGGCCAGAGGCTGGACATCTTGGCCCAGTTGTAGAGGTCGTTTACCGTTGTGAGAATAACATTGTTGGAAAGATCCGTAGTAACTTGCGGAGGAGAGGCCGGAAACAAAACTTCCGGCTCCTTAGAGGTCATGACCATTCCAGCGCTCCTTTTCTCCAAGCGTAGACAAGACCCACCACGAGGATGGCAATGAAAATCAAAGCCTCCACAAAAGCCAGCAGCCCCAGGCGGTGAAAAGCTACTGCCCAAGGGTAGAGGAACACAGTCTCCACATCGAAAATGACGAAGGCAAGCGCGAACATGTAGTAGCGGATGTTGAACTGAATCCAGGCCTGCCCAAACGGCTCCATCCCCGACTCATAGGTGCTGACTCGCAGGGCTCCCTGCCGTTTGGGAGACAAACGGGCTGAGGCCCCTAGGGCCAAAACTGGCAGCAGGGCGCAGACAATGAGGAAAGCCAGCAGGTACTCGTAGCCAGATAGGACAAACACGACGCCAGACTGCCTCAGGTGCTCAACATTTAGATACGTTTTCAGTATAGAGCCAGTCCGTGGCCTCTTGGCGCCGGCGGATCTTTAGGGCTGCTGAGGGTCTCGATTGCGGGAGAGCCAACTCCACACGCCGCTTAGCAAAGCGCCGGCTGTCAGGATCCCCAGCAACGGCTGAAACAAAGGTAGCCACAGCCGCAGCCAGAGCTTGTAGCCTAGGGTAATCCCGAAGAAGGCTGCTGTTACCGAGAAAACAAACCAGACAAAGCCGGCAAACATCAGAAGGGCCAGGGCAATGAGAAAAGAGTCCAACCAGCGCTTCCAGGTAGAGAGACTCATAGCCAGAACAGGCCAAATCTTCACAGATCCTAACCCCTACTGCCCAGACCCTTCCCCTTAGCTTCTTCCTGGGCAGCTTCTCATTCCCTTGGGAAGTTGAAGGCGCGGCTACAGCAAGCCTCAGTGCCTCCTAAAAGGGGGGGTAAGCGGCTGAAGCAGGTTGGTTTAGAATTTGATCGGGTCATTCCTGCTGAGGGAGAACTTCGGAGTAGGGCGCAATTTGAGTGAGGCAGAGATTCCGGCAGAGGAAAAACGAGCCTTTGCGCTGAGGGTTGACACGACTTTGGATGCCCTAGGTGAAGTTTTGACTTGGTTTGAGTCCTTTCGCAACGCGGGTATTCCAGATCCCATCTGGTTGGAGTGCCAGTTAGTTCTAGCGGAAGGGTTTACCAATGCCGTCCGCCATGCCCATCGCGCCCTGCCCGCCAGTACGCCTATCGATATCCAGCTGACGCTGACACCGCAGGGGCTAGAGCTACGCATCTGGGATCAGGGTCAGGAGTTTGACTTGGAGGGCTTTGCCCAAAACCTAGCAGCCAACCCTCTCCCCGACGCCGAATCCGAGGGAGGACGGGGCATTTTGCTGATGAAAGCCCTCTCCACTCACCTGAGCTACACTCGCCAGGCCGATGGCCGCAACTGTCTGTTGATTAGCCGGCGCTTTGACGATCCTGGCTGCAGTTCCCAGCAAGCTGTCTAGGCCAAGAGACCAGCACTCAACTGGCGAATAGCGGCGCTGGCCACATCGCTATAGCGCAGCTCGCCAGCTAGGATTTGGCCCATACGCCGGGTGGCTCCCGGTCGCTTGACGCCAACTCGGTAGCCCACGCCGGGAAAGCGGTAGAACAGAGCCGCAATCCGCTTGGCCCAGCGCATCTCTGCGCCCCACTCCTGTTGGACGCGGGCGGAGTAGTTGGCCAGGGCTTCGGGATCCCCTGCCAGGGCTTGGTCGATGGCCTGCGCCGCCAGCATGCCAGTGAGGAGGGAGGGACGGATCCCTTCGGCGGTAAACGGGTCGACAACACAGGCGGCATCTCCCACCAGGAGCGCATTTTGGCTGTGCAGGGGTTGATCCCCGTCCCAAAGGCAGAGGGGATGGCCAAAGGACTTAACCGACTTGAGGTCGATGCCAAAGTTGTGGGCATACTGGCTGGCTATTTCTCGCAGGTTTTGTTTCTGGCCACCCCGAAAGGTGCCAGCTCCAATCGAGTAGCCGTCCGCCTTGGGGAAGTTCCAAATGTAGCCATTGCTAACACTGCCGAAGTCAAAGTGAGCAGCGGCAGTTTGCGGTTCCAAGCCAGCTACTTCCGCCTCTAGGGCAGCGGCCAGGCGGCACTGGCGACTGCGGAAGCCCAGCCACTTCGCCATCGACCCCTTGGCCCCATCAGCCCCAATCACGTACCGGCCCCAGACCGGGCCAGCAGGAGTCATCACCTGCCAGCGGTCACTTTGCCACTCAAGGCCGGCGGCAGCACACCCAGCCCAGAGGGTGGCCCCCTGCTTCTGGGCCTGCTGGATTAGGTAGGCGTCGAAAACCTCCCGTCGCACCATCCACACTGGCTCTTTCAGATCCAACTCGACCACCACTGGATCCCCACCCCGCCAGGTGTAGCGAATTTGCCGAATCTTCAGCGAGATGGCGGGGCTGAAGTCAAAGTCAAACCAGGCCGCCACCATGGGGGAGACGCCGCCCCCGCAGGGCTTGTAGCGGGGCAAGGGATCCTTTTCCAGGACCAGCACCGAGCGCCCGCGCTTGGCTAGGTGGTAGGCGGCAGCTCCGCCGGCAGGGCCAGCGCCGACGATGACACAGTCATACACGTAGGACATGGCTTGACACCTACATTCAGGGAACGCTGAAGCCGGGAAGGGGTTATCCCTGGCTGACTCTAGGCCGTAGTCGGGTCTTCTGCCGGGTTGTTACAGCGATACACCTTGGCCCCGACATTGCGCAACTTTTCGTCGATGGCTTCGTAGCCGCGGTCGATGTAGTGGAGCCCGTAGATGGTGGAGCAGCCCTCGGCCGCCAGGCCAGCCAACACCAAGGCCGCCCCCGCCCGCAAGTCCGTAGCCACCACCGGCGCCCCTGACAGAGACGGCACCCCCCGGACGATGGCCACCCGGTTCTTGAGACGAATGTCCGCGCCCATGCGGTTAAGCTCCGGGATGTGGTGCATTCGGTTTTCAAACACTGTCTCCTCGATGGTGCAACTGCCCTCGCTGAGAGCAGCCAAAGCCATGATTGGCGCCTGCACATCGGTGGGAAAACCCGGGTAGGGCAGGGTTTGGATATCGGTGGCCTGACAAATCCAGCCTGAGCTGAGTTGAGCCGGGGCAATGCGCAGACGGTTGGGGCCTTCTTCCTCCACCCGCAGCCCCATGTCCCGCAGCTTGGCAATCACCGCCCGCAGGTGATCCGGAATCACCGGCCCCACGGTGAGCTCAGAGCGGGTAATCGCTCCAGCGATGAGATAGGTACTGGCCTCGATGCGATCGGGAATGACGGTGTACTCTGTGCCATGCAGACGCGGCACCCCCACCACCACAACGGTATTGGTGCCTACGCCACGGATGCGGGCTCCCATCGCCTGACAAAAACGGGCCAGGTCCGCTACCTCTGGCTCTTGGGCGGCATTTTCAATCACCGTTTCCCCTTCGGCCAGCGTAGCAGCCATCATCAGAGTTTCCGTAGCACCAACGCTGGGATAGTCGAGGTAGATGCGGGTTCCCACCAGCTTACGGGCATAGGCGTGGACCACCCCGTGCTCAATCTGAACCGTTGCCCCCAACGCCTGCAAACCCCGCACATGCAGATCCACGGGACGCGAGCCAATGGCGCAGCCGCCCGGTAGGGGCACCCTGGCCACTCCCAGCCGCGCCACCAACGGTCCGATGATAAGGAAACTGGCCCGTAACTGGCTGACCAATTCATAGGGAGCCTGGCAAGTCCTCAGGGAGCTGGCGTCTAGGTCAAGGGTATTGCCGACATGGGACACCTTAACCCCCAGGGTGGCCAGGATCTGCCCCATGCGTTCGATGTCCAGCAGGCGCGGCACGTTGTGAATTCGACAAGCGGCAGGGGCCAAGAGGGATCCGGCCATGAGAGCCAAAGCTGAGTTTTTCGATCCCCCGATGGGAACGTGGCCGCTTAGGGTCTGCTTGCCAACAATTTTTAGAACCGGCCCTGCTATCTCTGACGAGGCTGCCATCCCTGTGGGGGTCGGCCACAGCTCAGGCTCCAAGAGCCCCGCCGGGTCAATGCGAGAGGACGCTCTGTTGCCGCGATTGTCAAAATCTTTCAATCTTCCTCCTCACACAAAAGAAAGGGTAGGCACTTCAGAGAATACCCTGGGGATCACAGCAGCGGCTAAACTAGCAGGCCCAAACCGGGAGTGAGGAAGGAAGAGAAGTTCCTACAGCCCTGCTTCTACCCTATAGTGGCAAAGGAGGATTCGCTCAGCCACTTCCCTGAATGCAGGCTCCCAGCGCGGGCGGCTGGGTTTAGCCCAACAGGGGAGAGCGGTACAATGGAGAGTGATGAGAATCTCTTGCAAGAAGGAGATCCCTGATGACCGCAACTCGCGTTTCTGCCGAAGAACTGTTTCGGGCTGCCTACGAAAATCGCTACACCTGGGATCCCGACTTTCCGGGCTATAGCGCAGAGGTCACCTACTGGGATGGAGAGCGCATGTTTGTGGGTCAGGTGCGCCTGGGGGCAGACCTGAAAGCCACGGTAACCGGTGTGGAAGATGAGGAAGCTCGGAAAGCCATCCAAGAGCAGATGTGGGAGATTTCTGTCCACCGGGTGCGCCGCAGCTTTGCCGAAGCCCACGGCCAAAACACGTTTCGCTACGGCCAAATCCTGCCCGATGGCTCGGTGGAGATCCTCGTGGGAGGCAAAGCCGAGGGGGATCGCTACCACGTGCGCGACAACCAAATTACCATGGTGCATCGGCACATTCACGGCGTGGTGGTTACCATTCACACCTTCAGCAGCCACGACACCGGCGAAGGCTACCTCTCCCACCGCTACGACTCTGTCTACCACGACGCCAAGACCGGTGAGCAAAAGGGTGGGCGCAGCCAATTTGAAGACCTCTACACCAAAGTGGGCAAGTACTACATCCTCTCCGAGCGGCGCATTCAAACCGAGACGGAAGCTGGTGTTGTTGAGAAGCGCTTTAGCTTCAGCAACTTTGCGTTGCTCGATGCCAGCGCCTAACTGGCCAAGCGACCACACAAAATTTTTTCGGGGCCGCAACAACCTCCCTAGAAGAAGGAGGATTCTGGGCTATGCTTTGAATGTTCCCCCCGGAACTTTAACATGGACAGGACAACGGTAAAACCTACTCCAGATTCCGAAGCCCCCAGCGAGGCTCCCAAGCTGATTCTCCGCCCGGCCCAACTGGGGGATCTGGAGGCGGTGGAGGAGATTTTGGCGCAAGCTTTTGAAGAAGAGTATGGCAGTCGCTCGGTAGACATTCGTCGCCAACTGCGGAGGCTGCGCCAGTGGTACGGGCTTCTAAGAGCCCTAAGCCTGTTTCCCAGCCGCTTCCAGCACATGTTTACCGTGCATGTGGCGGAGCTGGAGGGCAAAATCCAGGGAGTTATTCAGGTTTCTCCCTTTAACCATTCCCGCAGCACCTGGCGGGTGGATCACATTGCGGTGGCGCCTTCGGCCCAGCGTCAGGGAATTGGGTCTAAGTTGCTCAAACACTGCATGGAGCACTTTCGCGAGGCCCGCACCTGGATTCTGGAGGTGAACATCCACAACAAGGGGGCGATAGCCCTCTACCGGCACAATGGCTTCCAGCCCCTAGCCCAGATTACCTACTGGTCGATCCCGCCCGAGATCCTGGCCGCCCTCAGCCAACACGAGCCCAAGCTGCCCAACCTGGTGCCGGTGACTAACCGAGATGCCTACGCCATCTACCAACTGGATACGGGATCCATGCCGGCCACGGTGCGCCAGGTGTACGACCGCAACGTGGGCGACTTCCGCACTAGCCCCCTGGAGTGGCTTCTGGAGCAGGCCAGGTGTGCCGTCAGCCAAACCGAACGGCTGGAGATGTGTGTCTACGAGCCCGAGCGGAGAACCGCCATCGGCTATTTCAACCTCAAGCTGGATCGGACGGGGCAGCAGCCGCACGTGGCCAAGCTTACGGTTCACCCCGCCTACACCTGGCTCTACCCAGAGCTCATGGCCAAGATGGCCCAGCTCACCCAAGCCTATCCGCCGCAGGCTTTGGCGTTGGCCTCCACCGATTACCAGCCGGAACGGGAAGAGTTCTTGCTTAAGCTGGGAGCCCAGGAGGTGGAGCGGACGCTGTTGATGTCACGCTCGGTGTGGTACAAGGTGCGGGAAGTCCGCTCGCCGTGGTACAGCGAGTATCTCAGTCTAGTGTTCCAGAAACTGCCCATGAAACAGCCGGTGCCAGAGCGGTTTGAGGGGGCAGCGGAGAGCTGGCTGGAGCACCGCTTTCATCCCCCTGCGCTGGATCCCAACGCCGGGCCAGGGCAGTCCAGGGATCCGCAAGGGTAGGCTCCCCCCTGGCGGTTAAGTCTTGCTTGGCGGGCATCTGCGAACCTCTATGGACAAGTTGAAGGATAGCCCAGCCGGGGATCCCTCCTGGCGAGCAAAGCTCCAAGCGGCCTTGCACCGCAACCGCAGCGACCCGGCTGCACGCTATTTGCAGTTGGCCACGGTGGATCCCTGCGGGCGGCCGCGCAACCGCACAGTGGTCTTCCGGGGGTTCTTGGGCGAGACCGACCGCATCCAGTTGGCGGTGGACAGCCGCAGCGAGAAGATCCACCAGATTGCCCACTGTCCCCTGGCCCAGATCTGCTGGTACTTTGCCAAAACGCGCGAGCAATTCCGCATCGCCGGCACCCTGGAAGCCATCACCGCTGGCCATCCGGATCCGCAAGCGCAGCAGCAGCGGCAACAGTTGTGGCAACAAATTCCAGAAGAAGGACGGCTGCTCTGGTTTTGGCCAGAACCCAAAGGTCCTCTTGCTCCACCAGAGGCCTTTGTTACCGAGCTAACCCCCGAAAAGGCATCTTCGCCGCCGCCCACTTTTGTCCTCCTGCTGTTGGATCCAACGGAGGTGGATCACCTGCAGCTCAGGGGGGATGCAATCTACCCCCAACGGCGAACCCTCTATGAGCGCAGCCCGCAGGGATGGCAATGTCGAGCGGTCAATCCCTAGCAGGGGAGCTGTTTTTCCTCTCGCTTTCCGAGAGAATATGAAGAGAATAGACGTGCTACCCCCTAGGGCAACGCCGCCCGAGAGCAGTTGGGGAGGTAGCGCTCTCCATCCGACACCTAGCCTTCCTGCTGGCAGGAATTCTGATGGCCATTCCCGCCCTCTCAAAGCCCTTTGCCCAAGTGACCGGCAGGTCATTGCCGGCTAGCGTACGGCGGGGATCCTTGGGCTTGGCTGCTGCCCTGGTTTGGAGTCTGGCTGTTCCTAGGGGGATTGCAGCTCCCCTAATTGCCACATCCCCGCCCAGTTCGTCTAGGCAGGGGGGGACCTCTGTCCTAACCTCGAAATCGGTTCGCACCGGCCCCTTTCGGGTTGGCAACCGCACTCCCCACCCCATTCGCTTAGTGATCTTGTTGCGCAGCAGCAGTCGGCTGACCAACCCCGAAACGGCTCACTGGGATTTTGCCCCTGGCGAAGGAGGCAGCCAGGGTTTGCTGTTGAGCTTAGGGGAGGAGCCGCTGCAGATTGGCCCCGGCGATGTTGTGGTGGCTTTTACCCTAGATGGAACCCGCCGCTACTGGGGCCCAAATGTGGTGGGAGAGTCGCTGGCGCCTTTTTGGGATGAGGCAAGCGGCTCCTGGTCGATGATCTTGCAGCCCTAGAGAGGCTCACCCTCCAGACCCCTGCCAGCAGAGCCAGCCCACCCCCACCAATAGCGCTGTTAGCCCGTAGAAGCACCCCACCACCTGCACCTCCGACCAGCCCCCCAACTCCAGGTGGTGGTGGAGAGGAGACATGCGCAGCAGCCGTTGGCCTTGGCCGGTCTTGCGTTTGGTGTATTGGAAGTAGCCCACCTGTAGGATGACCGACAGCGCCTCCGCCACCAATATCCCGCCCATCCAGGCCAGAGCCCAGAGCTGATCTCCCAGCAGCGCCAGCCCCGCCAGAGCGCCCCCCAGGCCTAGGGAGCCGGTATCTCCCATAAACAGGCGGGCCCGATGGTGGTTGTGCACCAGAAAGCCCAGACAGGCGCCGCTCAAGGCAAAGGCCACGAGCGCCAAAACGGGATCCGCTGCCGTCAGCCCCAGCCCTGCCAGGACAAGGGCCACCACCCCTGCGGCCAGGCCGTCCATGCCGTCGGCAAGGTTGACGGCGTTGTTGGTGCCCACCAGCACAAACAAAGCCAGCGGCCAAAACAGCCCGCCTAGGGAGAGGGAGCCTATTCCCGGAAGCGTGAGAACCGTTGGGATCCCTTGCCAAGCCAGGTAGCCACAGAAAACCAGGCCAATCCCCACCTGGAGCAAAAGCTTCGATTGGGGGGGCAACCCCTTGTTGGAGCGCTGCCGGATGACCAGCCAATCGTCCAGCCAGCCAACCAAGGTGTAGGCCAGGGTCAGGAGGGCCACCGCCAGCCACTGGGGATCCCAGTCGCTCCAGCTCCCGGCTACCAGCAGCCCCACTGGCAAAAAGCTAAGGCCGCCCATGGTTGGCGTGCCCGCTTTTTTGTAGTGGGACTGGGGTCCCTCCTCGCGGATGACCTGCCCTGCCTTCCAGCGCCGCAAGAGCGGAAGAAGCAGGGATCCCAGCACCGCCGATCCCAGCACGCTCAGCCCAAAGGGAAGAAGCACCTGGGGCCGGCTTCCCATCACCAAGGCCGAGAGCGCTAGGCCCAGAACTAGGGTAAGTGCCGCCCCGCCCCAGTCCGCCTCTTCCACTTCCAGCCGGGAAAGGGTGTCCCCCTCCATCTTTTCTAAACCCCTCACACCCTCAATCTCCAAGCTTGGGAAAACTCTAGCAGGCAGAGCCCAAGAAAACTCTAGCTTGCCCGCGGCTCAGAGGGGGATCCCCTAGTAGGGCCACTTCCAGTTGCGCACCTCCGGCAGATCTTCTCCATGCTCGCGGATGTAGTGTTTGTGCTCCACCAGCTTGTCCCGAATCAACTGCTGGAGGTGATCCCGTCGGTATTTGAAGCGCTCCACCCGCTCCAATACATCGTTGGCCAGGTTAAAGCGATCCACCTGGTTGAGGACGCACATGTCGAAGGGAGTGGTGGTGGTGCCTTCCTCCTTGTAGCCGCGCACGTGGAGGTTGTGGTGGTTGGGGCGGCGGTAGGTGAGGCGGTGAATCAGCCAAGGATAGCCGTGGAAGGCAAACACGATGGGCTTGTCGGGGGTGAAGATGCTGACAAACTCCTTGTCGCTGATGCCGTGGGGGTGTTCGCTGGGCGGCTGCAGCTTCATCAGGTTTACCACGTTCACCACCCGGATCTTGATGTCCGGCAGGTGCTGCCGCAAGAAGTCCACCGCCGCCAGGGTCTCCATCGTCGGCACATCGCCGCAGCAGGCCATGACCACATCCGGCTCCGAGCCCTGGTCGTTGCTGGCCCACTCCCAGATCCCCAAGCCCTGGGTGCAGTGCTTGATGGCGGCGTCCATGTCCAGGTACTGCAGAGCCGGCTGTTTCCCCGCCACGATGACATTGACGTAGTGGCGGCTGCGCAGGCAGTGATCCGCCACTGAGAGCAGGGTGTTGGCATCGGGGGGCAGGTAGACGCGGATAACATCGGCTTTCTTGTTGACCACGTGATCCAGAAAGCCGGGATCCTGGTGGCTGAAGCCGTTGTGATCCTGCCGCCACACGTGGGAAGTCAGCAGGTAGTTGAGGGAAGGGATGGGCCGCCGCCAGGGGATGTGCCGGGAGGTTTTCAGCCACTTGGCATGTTGGTTAAACATCGAGTCCACCAGGTGAATGAAGGCCTCGTAGCAGGAGAAGAAGCCGTGGCGACCGGTCAACAGGTAGCCCTCCAGCCAGCCCTGACAGACGTGCTCGCTCAGGATCTCCATAACCCGCCCATCGGGGGAGAGGTACTCGTCGTAGTCGTAGGTAGGGGCCACCCAGGTGCGGTCACTGGCCTCAAACACGGCATCCAGCCGGTTGGAAGCGGTCTCGTCAGGGCCAAAGAGGCGGAAGTTGTGGGGGTTGAGCTTCATCACATCCCGCAAGAATTGCCCCAGCACCTTGGTGGCCTCGGCTTCCGTGGTGCCAGGGCGCGGGACGTCTACGGCGTAGCGGCGGAAATCTGGCATCCTCAGCTCCCGCGTCAGCAAGCCGCCGTTGGCATAGGGAGTGGCGCCCATGCGCTTTTCCCCCTTGGGAGCTAGCTCCTGCAGCTCGGGGAGCAGGCGGCCGTTTTCGTCGAAGAGCTCTTCTGGCCTGTAGCTGCGCAGCCATTCTTCCAGGATCTTGAGGTGCTCCGGCTTTTGGGCCAGATCCGCCAGCGGTACCTGGTGGGAGCGCCAGAAGTCCTCTACCTTTTTGCCGTCCACCTCTTTGGGGCCAGTCCAACCTTTGGGGGTGCGCAGGATGAGCATCGGCCACTGCGGACGGGTAGGATCCCCCTTGCTGCGGGCATAGTGCTGGATTTCTTGGATTTCATGGATAACGGTGTCGAGGGTGGCGGCCATCAACTGGTGCATTTCTGCCGGCTCGGAGCCCTCCACGAAGTAAGGCTTGTAGCCGTAGCCCACAAACAGGCTTTGCAGCTCTTCGCGGCTGAGGCGGCCCAGGATGGTGGGGTTGGCAATCTTGTAGCCGTTGAGGTGGAGAATGGGCAGCACCGCCCCGTCGCGGATGGGGTTGAGAAACTTGTTGGAGTGCCAGGAGGCAGCTAGAGGGCCGGTTTCCGCTTCTCCATCCCCTACCACACAGGCCACCAGCAGATCGGGGTTGTCAAAGGCTGCCCCAAAGGCGTGGGCTAGGGCATAGCCCAGTTCCCCCCCCTCATGGATGGAGCCGGGGGTTTCCGGAGCCGCATGGCTGGGCACGCCGCCGGGGAAGGAGAACTGCTTAAAGAGCTTGCGCAGACCTTCGACATCCTGGGTGATGTTGGGGTACACCTCGCTGTAGGTGCCTTCCAAGTAGGTGTTGGCCACTAGGGCAGGGCCGCCGTGGCCGGGGCCGGTGATGTAGAGGACGTTGAGGTTTTCCCGCTTGATGATGCGGTTGAGGTGCACGTAAATAAAGTTCAGCCCTGGAGTAGTGCCCCAGTGCCCTAGTAGGCGCGGCTTCACGTGTTCTGGCTTCAAGGGCTCCCGCAGCAGCGGATTGTCCATCAAGTAGATCTGCCCCACTGACAAGTAGTTGGCAGCCCGCCAGTAGGCGTCGATCTTGCGCAGTTCCTCGTCGGTGAGCGGTTTTCTCGAGAGCTGTTCTGCCAAAACCATAGCTCCACCCCCTAGGTATCTCTACTCCCATGGTGAGCTAGGTTTGGAGAAGGGCGAGGGGATCTTGGGATTCCTTTGGATTTGGGAGGAAGGGTCGGCCTACCACCACCAAGGCTTGAGGGGGGTGCCGTCGGGGAAGATCAGGCCAGCAATCCGGGCGCCGCTGTGCTTGAGGCCCTCGATCTGGGCGCCTTCTAGGTTGGCTTGCTCCAAATTAGCCCCGCTGAGGTCGGCGCGGCGCAAGTTAGCTCCCTGCAACTGGGCCTGGCGCAGCTCGGCGCCGCGGAGATCAGCCCCCTCTAGGTCGGCATTCTGCAAGTTGGCCCCCCGGAGATCTGCCCGCTGCAAATTGGCCCCCCGCAGATCCGCTTCCTCCAGGTTGGATCCGCGCAGATCCGCCCCCTTGAGGTTGGCTCCCCTTAGACAAATTTGCCGCAGCACCAGCCCCCGCAGGTCAGCTTTGCTGAGGTCTTGGCCGGCCAGATCCTGCCCCTCTCCCCCCCAGTTTTGCAACTGCCAGATGTGACGCAGCCGCTCCTCCAAGTGGGTGGCGTCTGAAAGCTGGGATCCGCGCAGGCTGGTGCCACTGACTTTTACCCCCCTCAGGTCGGCCCCCCGCAGATCCGCTCCTTCTAGGAGGGCGCCACTGAGCTTAGCCCCTTGCAAATTGGCCTGGCGCAGATCCGCTTGGCGCAGGTGGGCGCCGTTGAAGTTGCAAAGGCGCAGGTTAGCCTTTCTCAAATTGGCTTCGTAGAAGTTGGCACCCCCCAGCCGTGCCTCCTGCAGATCCACTCCCTCCAAGTCGGCGTAGGCAAAGTCTCGCTCCCCGCGCCGATAGGCCACGATTACCCCCTGTGCTCCTCCCACCGGCCGAAAGGGGCTGTAGGTCCGACACGCTTCCTCTGCCTCGGGTTGCTCGAGCTGGGAGAGCAGCCGCCACGCCGCCAAGCGCACCGCCCAGGAGCTGTTGCCGGCCAGGGCTGCTACTAGCTCCGCTAGACCTGCCGGCCCGTACTGCAGCAACTGGGGCAAGGTGGCTAGACGCACCGCCTCCTCACCCCGAGTGAGCCGCCGCCGCGCCCCCTCAAGACCCCCTAAGACCAAGGCGTAAGGCGGGGCACCGCTGGCGGCAGCTTGTCCTCCCAACACCAGATCCCAAGGGCGAGGGCTAGACCCCACCGCTGGCTGAGGATTGCTGTTCATCGGCGGAGGTGGGCTCAGTTACACCCAGCGCCCCACCACCACGCGGATAGTGCCATCTTCCAGGCGCTCTTCCGCCTCGATGGCATAGCCCTGTTGCTGGGCCGAGCGCAGCAGGCTTTTGTAGGCGTAGCGCTGCAAAATCGGCGCTAGGAACGTCTGGGGATCGATGCCGGCTCCCCAGAGATCGGCCACCAGCTCGTAGTGATCCCCCTTGCGGCGAAAGCCAATGTCGAAGCCGTTCTTTTGCCGGATCACCAAGTCGGCGTGGGTGCGGTTCCAGAGGTAGCCCCGCAGGCTGGCGTTCCGCTCCACGCTGTAGCCCAATTCCTTCAGGGTTTCTTCCAGCAGCTCGGCATCTTTAATCTGCACTTGCAGGGTGGTGAAGTGGGACATGGCGCTTCCCATCCCAACACGGAGAGGGGGATCCTCACTATAGGAGCGCTTTTGCGGTTCTAGGACAAATGTTAAGGAGCTTGACGCTTTAAACCTCTCTGCCCGAGGGGGGGAGCAGCCTGGGATCTGTTCTCTCCGGCTGCCGGGAGGGCGAGCTCCCATCCCTTTCCAGCTCAGACAGGAGCAAGGGGCGGGCTCGCGGGCCTCGCCAGGGATCCAGCACATCTCGAATCAGCACCTCCTGGATCCACACCTGCAGGATGGCCGCCAAGGGCACGGCCAAGAATAGGCCCAGCACCCCGAAGAAAAAGGCCGAGGTGATTTGAGCTATCAGCGTCAAGGCGGGCAAAAGCGACACCTGGCGCGACATGACAAGCGGGGTAAAGACGCTGCTTTCAAGCTGCTGGATGAAGATGTACAGCCCTAGCACTGCTAGGGACTTCCAGGGGGCGTCGGTGAGGGCCACCAGCATTGGGGCGACCACGCTCAGGGTGGGGCCAATGTTGGGGATGAAGTTAAACAGGCCCGCTAGCACCGCGTTGGCTAGGATCAGGGGCACACCCAAAATCCAGAGGCCAATGCCGCTTAGCACCATCACCAAGGTGCTGGTAAACAAGATCCCCACCAGCCAGCCCCGCAGCACCAGCTCGCAGCGCTTGAGGATGTAGCGAACGCGGGGGCGGTAGAAGGCCGGGAAAACGGAAACAAAGGCGCGGCTGTAGGCCGGGGGATCTAACAACAGCAAGATGGTGAGGATGATCACAAACAAGAAGTTGAGCAGGGTGGCAAAGAAAGCAGTGAAGGACTGGGAGAAAAAGTCGCGCACCTGGCGCACCAATTCGGTGGCCTGGGGCACAAGACTATTGGCCAACTCCCGCAGCGTCGGCAGCTCAAGGTCGGTCGGCAGCAAGAGGATTAGGCTCTCAAACAGCCGCTGCGCCTGCACAATCCCCGCAGGCACCACGTCGGTCAACAGCCGGCGCAACTGCTCCAGTAGAGGCGGCACCACGATGAGCCCCACCAAGACCGCGCCCACCAAAACCGTCAAGCCCGTGATGAGAAGGGAGGGGCCGCGGCGAAAGCCGTAGCGCTGGGGAATCTGGGCTAGAGTATCCAAGGCTACTGCCAGGACGATGGCTGCAAACACCAGCAGCAGGATCTGTCGAATCTGCCAGAGCAGCGCCAACAGGCCCAGCAGCGCCCCCAGCCCCAGCCAATGGGCAAAAGTCACCGTAGCCACCTCCTCCCTTGGTTTGTCGTCGCCTATTCTAGATGGGGTCTCGGACATTCCCAGCGGTATTCGGGAGCTGCGTATGCCGAATCCCGATCCACAAGCAAGGGCTCTGGCTAACCGCAGTAACCTGGAGGAGGTGATAGAGTCCCTGCTGGGCGAGGAAGTTCCCCTCCTCTCGGTTGGGGGAGTGTCCCGCTACCTCAAGTCGCTGCTGGGCGGGGATCCCTATTTGACCCGGCTGTGGGTGGTTGGAGAAGTCTCCAGTTGTCAGCGCAACCACACGGGCCACCTGTTCCTGACCCTGGTGGATCCAGAAAGCGGCGACGTCCTCAGGGGGGTTGTGTGGCAAAGTCAGACGGCCCGGCTCAGCTTCTGGCCAAAAGTGGGTCAACAGGTGCTGGCGCTGGGGCAAGTTGGCATCTACAGCGGCGGCAGCTACTACCGCCTGGTCATCTGGCAACTGCTGCCAGCAGGGGAAGGCCTCCTGGCGTGGCGCTTCCAGCAGCTCAAGGCCCGCCTGGCCGCCGAAGGCCTGTTCGACAACCAGCGGCCTCTGCCCACCCACCCTCAGTGCATTGCTGTCGTCAGCTCTCCCGACGCCGCCGGCTGGGGAGATATCCGCCGCACCCTCAACCAGCGCTACCCGGGGCTGCGGGTGCTGTTTTCGCCAGCTCAAGTGCAAGGGGAAGCGGCCCCCGAGTCCATTGTGCGGGCCATTCGCCGGGTGGAACGGGATGGGCGGGCGGAGGTGCTGCTGATTGCCCGAGGAGGCGGAGCCGGCGAGGATTTGGCCTGCTTTAACGATGAACGGGTGGTGCGGGCCATTGCCGAATGCCGCATTCCGGTGGTAACTGGGATCGGCCACCAGCGGGATGAGACCTTGGCGGACTACGCCGCTGACTATGCGGCCCACACCCCCACAGCGGCAGCCGAACGGGTTGTGCCGGATCTGCGGGAATTGCAGCGCCAGGGATCCCAGCTCCGGCAGCGGCTGGTCACCTGCACCCTGCAGGTTTTGGAGAAGGCCCAGGAGCGCCTGCACCATGCCCACCACCGTCTGCTCCAAATTCATCCCGAGCGGCTGCTGCACCAGGCCCAGAAGCACCTGCTGCAACGGCAACAGCGCCTAGTTCAGGCCGTGCGCCATCGCCTTCAAGAGCAACAACAGCGCCACCAAGCTCTCCAGCAGCACCTCCAAGCCCTCGATCCCGCGGCCGTCCTCCGGCGGGGCTACGCCCTCGTGCGCGACGAGCGGGGATCTCTCGTCCGCAACCCCTGCCTGCCGCCTCAGACTCGCCTGTGCATAGAGCTGGCCGGGGGAAGCTTCTGGGTTCGAGTGGAGGAGAGCCATGAGCCGCCGCAAACGTGAGGATCCCTGGCGCTACGAGGCAGCCATTGCCGAAGTAGAAAGTTTGATTGCCCAGATTGAATCGGGGGAGCTGGATCTGGAGGAGGTGGTGGAGCGCTTCCAGCAGGCCGCCCAAACCCTAAAGCGCTGCGCCGAGTTTTTGGAGGAAAAACGGCAGCAAGTGGAGATCATCATTGAGCAGCTAGGACCCGACGACGAAGAAGAGCTGCGCGAGTTCTAGGGACATAAATGCCCGTGCTGCTGGTTCTCGACGGCAGCAAGGCTTGACGAAGGGAGCCGAGCTCCTGAAGATAGTCAAGTTGTCAAGACCTCGTGGGGCGCCCTCCATGGCTGCCAAGATCTTGGATGGCAAAGCCTTAGCTGCTCGCCTGCAAGCCGAGATGGCTGCCCAAGTGCAAGCTTGGCTCCCGCGGGTGGGGCGCCCCCCAGGGTTGGCAGTGCTGCGAGTTGGAGAGGATCCTGCCAGTGCTGCCTACGTGCGCGGCAAAGAGCGGGCCTGTGAGCGGGTGGGCATCGCCTCCTTTGGTCGCCATTTTTCCGCCCAGGACTCCCCCGCCCATCTGCTCGACACCATTGCCCAACTCAACCGGGACGAGCGCGTCGATGGCATCCTGGTGCAACTGCCGCTGCCCCCTGGCTGGGATCCCATCCCGCCTCTTCTAGCCATCGATCCTGCCAAGGACGTGGACGGCCTCCACCCCCTCAACCTGGGCCGGCTGGTGCGCGGCGAGCCCGGCCTGCGCAGTTGTACCCCATTAGGCGTGATGCGCCTGCTGGAGGCAGAAGGGATCCCGGTTGCCGGACGAAAAGCGGTGGTGGTCGGCCGCAGCCTTCTGGTGGGCAAGCCCTTGAGCTTGATGCTGTTGGCCGCCGACGCCACAGTTACCGTGGCCCACTCCCGCACACCCAACTTGGCCGAAGTAACCCGCAGTGCCGACATTGTGGTCATGGCGGTGGGGCGTCCCCGCCTGCTCAAGGCAGAAATGGTAAAGCCAGGGGCCGTGGTCGTCGATGTAGGCATTAACCGCATCCAAGGCCCTGACGGGTCGGAGCAGTTGGTGGGAGATGTGGACTACGAGGCAGTCAAAGAGCGGGCTGCCGCCATCACACCCGTACCGGGTGGCGTGGGGCCGATGACGGTAACCATGCTGCTGGCCAACACTCTAGAGAGCTACAAACTGCGCAGCCGCCTCTAGGCCAAAATGCGTGCGCCCCCTCCGGCTAGACGCCGCGAATTTCCCGATATCTTCTGGCGCGCTCTTCGGCGGGATCGGGGGCTTGTGCTTTGGCCACAGCTTCCTGCAGTTGCACCATCACCTTTTCCGGAGGGTCAGTGGAGCGAACGACATAGAACATCAAGTTAATGGCTTCGGCAGCTGTTAGCTTGAGGTCTTCTTTTCCCTTGGGCACCAGAGCAACCTTGCCATCGGTGGTCGGAATGGCCGTATGGGATCCCTTGGCGAGAATCTCCCCTGCTTTCTCCAAAGTGACCAGCATATCCGCGCCTCACTGCAGCGATTAGGTATCATCCTGGCAAAGATCTTTTGGGCTCCTGGCAAAGCCCGTGTTCTTCTAGCCAAGTGTACAGGTAGGGAAATAGCTTTTGGTTAGCTGCTGGAAAAGGAAACTGCGACAGCTCTGCCGGTTTGACCCAGCGGACTTCACTGCATTGTAAAGGCTGAGCTTCTCCGCCCAAATAGCGGCAGATAAAAGCCATGAGGGTGATGGTGAAATGGGTGTAGGCATGCTCAACGGTGGCTAGCGGCGCTACCACGGCGATGTCAATGCCCACTTCCTCTTTCACTTCCCGCACCACACACTCCGCAGGGGTTTCTCCCGGCTCGATCTTGCCACCGGGGAACTCCCACAGGCCGCTGAGCATCGAGCTTTCCGGGCGCCGATCGATGAGGATCTCGTTCTCCCGCAGGACAATGGCCACCGCAATCTGTTTGTGAGGGCGCAAGGGACGGGGTTCAGCCATAGGCAGGTGGTGCTGTTGACCTCGATGGTAAGCGGCGCAATCGGCCTGCCAAGGGCACTGACCACAGCGAGGCCGCCTGGGCCGGCAGACAGTAGCGCCCAAGTCCATCAGAGCCTGGTTAAAGGTGCGCGGCTGCTCGGGATCCAGTAATTGCTGCGAAAGCCGCCACAAGAGAGGCAGGCAGCGACTTGGTGGCTGGGGCAAAGCCACCAGGCGAGCCAACACCCGCTTGACGTTCCCCTCCAAAATCGGCAGGGGTAGGTCAAAGGCAGCGCTGAGAATGCCCCCAGCTGTCGTGCGCCCGATCCCTGGCAGCGCCAGCACCTGCTGCAGATCGCGGGGAAACTGCCCTTCATGTTCCCGCATCAGGATTTGAGCGGCTTTGTGCAGATTTAGCGCCCGCCGGTAGTAGCCCAGGCCTTCCCACAATTTCAGCACCTGCTCTTGGGAGGCTGCCGCCAAGTCGGGGATCCCGGGCAAAGCCTCCATCCAGCGCTGAAAGTAGGGGATCACGGTAGCCACCTGGGTCTGTTGCAGCATCACTTCCGCTACCCAGATGGCGTAGGGATCTCGGGTGCGCCGCCAGGGCAGATCCCGGCCTTCCTTGCGGTACCACTGCAGCAAAGAACGCCTCAGGCGCTGCTGAACTGCCTCTTCCCAGCCCAGCCGTTGCCCGTCGACGGTTGCCGCCTCTACCTCCACCTCCCCGGGTTGCAGAGATGGCATCTCAAGCTGCGTAGGCAAAGTGCAGGGCCCACCAGATCAAGGCCGAGACGACCCCCGCCACAACGCTGGCCGAGATCAGCACCACAATGGGGCTATCCGCCCCCTTGAACTGCATAATGCCGCGGTTGTAGTTAGCCATCGTCGCCTCCCCCAGCTCCAGCGGTGGGGTGGGGAACCAAGCGCAGGAGCTGGAAAGTTTTTCCCAAGAGCCTACTTTCAGGATAGCCAACTAGCCCCCCTCCGACTCTACACCGGGGCAGGTTCCCCCCGGCTATGGCTGGGTTGGCCAGGGGGTGCTTTGTTAAACTGAGGTTCCGGAGGCAAGTTGCCATTATTGGCCAAAAGAGTGGCGTTGGGGCAGGCATGGCTAGAGGAAGGGAGGGAAGAGGCAGCAGCTCAGCTCCAGAAAGATCCCGGCAGGCAGGGCCTCATCAACACCTTGCTTCTGAGCGTCTGCTACCTGCTGCGGGATCCCTCTTGCGCCTTTCTCGCCAAAAGGCCCTTGCCCGAGTGCGCCAACGGGCAACTCGTCCCTCTCGCCTACGCCGGCCCAGGGCTTTTAAGGAGGTGCTGCTCAGGGGCTTGGGCTTCAGCCTAATTCTGGGTCTGACGATGGCTGGCCTGTCGCGCCTGCTGCAATCCACCGCCCCTCCCCAGACAGAGCAGGTGGCAGCAGGATCTGGGGATCCCCCCCCTGCCTTGCCCACAGACTTCCTCAAAGGAGAGGAAATCCCTGCTTTGCAGGAGCGCTTAGCGGCCCTGGCCGACCAGCCGGGCCTGACGGTGGGAGCCTTGTTTTGGGAGGTGGAAACTGGCGCCTTTGCGGGGGTGAGGCCGGATCAGGTTTTTCCTGCCGCTAGTGTCCTCAAGATCCCGATTCTCCTAGCCTTTTTGCAGGCAGTGGACACTGGGCAGGTGCGGCTAGATGAAAAGCTAACGCTGCGGGAAGAGCTCAAGGGGGGGGGAGCTGGCCTTTTGCAAACCCGTCCTATGGGATCCCAGGTCTCTGCTCTTGAGGCAGCCACCCTCATGAGCACCGTCAGCGATAACTTCGCCGCCAACTTGATCCTGGATCGCCTGGGCGGTCGAGAAGCCCTTAACCAAAAGTTTCGCCAGTGGGGACTGCAACACACGCAGATTTCTCAATGGCTGCCAGATCTAGAGGGCGCCAACACCAGTAGCCCGCGCGATATGGTCTGGCTGCTCAGCCAAGTGGAGCAGGGGCGCCTGCTTAGCCGTCGCAGCCGCGACCGCTTTTTGGACATCCTCTGGCGCACGCAGCGGCCCTCCTACTTTCGCCCTGGCCTAGACCCAGAAGTGCGCATTGCCCACAAGACGGGAACCCTTAGCTCGGTGGTTGGAGATGCCGGGATCCTCGATCTGCCCAACGGGCGGCGTTACATAGCAGCGGTGTGGGTGAAGCGGGAAACCCCCAACGATCCCAGAGCGGAGGAGCTGATTGCCAAACTCTCCCAGGCCGCCTACGAGTTCTGGTCGACTGCAGAAGCTCCGGCGACCTCAGCTTTGCAGCCCTAGGCCATCTCAGCACCTTGCCAGCAGAGCGCCTGAGAATGGAATTAGCCGACGAGCAAGAACGCTATGGCCACAACGGCTCGAGCTTCTGGAGGGGGAGATCCCTACATTAAGCTGGGTCAATTTCTCAAGCTCACGGGAGTTGTCCCCACCGGCGGGCGGGCTAAGCAGCTCATCCAGGCGGGGCAGGTGCGCGTCAACGGCGAGGTGGAAACCCGGCGGGGGCGCAAGTTGCGCCCAGGGGATGCAGTGGCGGTGGCAGGCCAAGTTTGGCAGGTGCGCTGGGAGGGTGCCAGAGCTTGCGCCTGGCGCCAAGATCCCACTCCGCCAACTCGGCCACTGCTGGCCTAAGCTGGGAACAGATGTCTTTTCCTAGCTGAGCCTCCTGTGCAGGGTGATTCTCCCCCTTTACCCCCCTCGCCACCCCCTTCTCCTGCGTTGAGGGTGGTGGAGACGGCTTTCTTGGCCAGCACTGCCGCTTTGATCTGGATCTTGAGCTACACGCCGCTGGCCCCGCTTATGCGCCTGTTTTTCCCTATCCCGGTGGCACTGGCCGTGATGCGCTGGGATCCCCGCACTGGGGCCATGGCGCTGGGGGTCTCCGCCTTGCTGCTGACGGTGCTGATGGGGCCCACCCGCAGTATCCTCTATGTCATTCCCTACGGCCTTCTAGGCTATTGGTGTGCCTGCCTGTGGCGGCAACGCCTCTCCTGGTATCTCTCGGTGGTCAGCGGCGCTGCCCTCAGCACTTTTGGTCTGGTTTTCCAATTGCTGCTCTCCTCGCTGCTGCTGGGAGAAAACCTCTGGATCTATCTCACCATCCAGCTCACTGGCCTGACCAACTGGCTGCTGGACGTGTCTCTGGGCCGATTCGGCCTGTACTGGGTGGCGGAACCTTGGATGGTTCAGGTGGTGGTCCTAGGGTTTATTGCCTTTAACTCCCTTGTCTATGCATTTACTGTGCATTTGGTGGCAGCCTTGGTCATGGAGCACTTCCGCTGTCCGCTGCCACCGCCGCCAAAGTGGGTGCAATTTTTGCTGGACTAGCAGCCTCCTATACTTCTTGGGGAGGCTATCGCCATAAGATTAAAGTTAGATTAAGACCTAGAGGCTCTGCCTTCGTTGCCTAGGCCCTATGAACCCTATTCCCCCCCCTGCCCACCCCTACCAGTTCCGCGCGCTGGGCTTGATTAAGGGATCCCTGAAGCCAATCCCGAAGACCTATGCCCAGGCGACGCTGGTTGCCAGCGATGGCGTGGAGTACCCAGCCACCCCTGGCCGCGCCGGGCTGCTGCGCCCTTTTACCCACTGTATTGAGAGCGGCCGCACCTACTGGTACTACGTGCAGCCCCAGCCGCGCTCGGGGGGCACTCTGGGCCTAGGCGTCATCCGCATCCTGGCTCTGCCAGAGGAGGAGCAAGACCCAGCGGCAGAAGATGAGCCTTTTTTGCCTGCCCCTGAAGATGCGGAGGAAGGCTTTAACATTCGCGGCGTTGTCGAGCCCCACGAAGGCTACATCTGGGTAGCAGTGCGGCGCAAGCCTCAGGGGAGCAAACAATTTCCCCCCCTGCGGCTACGCCTGGAAGGGTTTTTGCCAGGGGCTACAGCGGGGGAGTTCTGGGATCTGCTGGCGGAGCGGGAAGGTCACAAGCTGCTGCTGGTGGATGGCAGCCGCCTCTTGACAGCCGTAGCCTAGGTGCTGAGAACTAGCCCAACTGTACCCCAGGATCCCTAACTGATGGTGTCTGCTGCTGGCTTGTCCCAACGGGTTGCCCGCCTTTCCCCTTCGGCAACGCTGTCGATCTCGGCCCTGGCCAAAGCCATGCAGGCAGAGGGTCTGGACGTCTGTATCCTGAGCGCCGGCGAGCCGGACTTTGACACCCCTGAACATATTCGGGCGGCTGCCATTCGCGCCCTGCAGGAAGGCAAGACCCGCTACGGCCCCACCGCTGGGATCCCCGCCTTGCGCCAGGCGGTAGCCGACAAGCTGCGTCGGGAAAACGGCCTGGACTATAGCCCCGAGCAGATCTTGATTAGCAACGGCGGCAAGCAAACCCTGTTTAACCTGGCCATGGTGCTGCTGGATCCAGGGGATGAGGTCATCCTGCCCGTCCCCTACTGGGTCAGCTATCCCGAAATGGTGGCTCTGGCAGGCGCTCAAGTGGTGCGGGTTCAGACCCAAGAGGCCCAGGGCTTCAAGCTCACTGCCGACCAGCTACGTCAGGCCCTCACCCCCCGCAGCAAGTTGCTCATTCTTAACTCGCCAGCCAACCCCACCGGCGCTGTCTATCACCGGCACGAGCTGGAGGCGCTGGCGGAGGTGATCCTCTCAGTTCCCCATCTCTACGTGGTCTGCGACGAGATCTACGAGAAGCTCGTCTACGGCGAAGCTCGCCACCTCAGCCTGGGATCCCTCTCTCCAGAGCTGCTGCCGCGCACTATCCTTAGCAGCGGCTTTGCCAAAGCTTATGCCATGACCGGCTGGCGCATCGGCTACTTGGCAGGGCCAAAGCCCATCGTCGAGGCGGCCATCAGCCTGCAAAGCCACAGCACCTCCAACGTCTGCACCTTCGCCCAATACGGCGCCCTAGAGGCCCTCACCAGCCCCCTTTCAGCGCCAGCGGTAGAAAAGATGCGCCAAGAGTTCTGGCGGCGGCGGGATCTGATGCTGGAGGGGATCCGCACCCTGCCAAAGGTAAGCTGTCCGGAGCCAGAGGGCGCATTTTACATCTTTCTCAACATCAGCCAGACCGGCTTGAGCTCGGTGGAGTTCTGCCAACGGCTGCTCAAAGAGCACCATGTAGCTGCCGTGCCAGGGGTGGCCTTCGGAGCCGATCACTGTATTCGCCTCTCCTACGCCGCCGACCGCGTCACCCTGGAAAAAGGTCTGGAGCGACTGCACCGCTTTCTCTCCTCCCTCTAAGGCGGGAAACTGGATGCTGCCAGCGCCCTGGTTGACCTAGAGGAGCTTCTTGACGATGAAGGAAGTAGACCTGGCCAAAGCCATCCAGCAGCGGCGCACTTTTGCCATCATCTCCCACCCCGATGCTGGAAAGACCACCCTTACGGAAAAGCTGTTGCTGTACGGAGGAGCCATTCAGGAGGCTGGAGCCGTGAAGGCCCGCCGCGCTCAAAAGCGGGTTACCTCCGACTGGATGGAACTGGAAAGACAGCGGGGTATCTCCATCACCTCGACGGTGCTCCAATTTGACTATCGCAACTTTCGCCTCAACCTCCTCGATACCCCCGGCCACCAGGACTTTAGCGAAGACACCTACCGAACCCTGGCGGCAGTGGACAACGCCGTGATGCTAGAAGATGCCGGCAAAGGGCTAGAACCCCAAACCCGCAAGTTGTTTGAAGTCTGTCAAATGCGGCGGCTGCCGATTTTTACCTTCATCAACAAGATGGATCGCCCCAGCCGGGATCCCCTCGAGCTCATGGACGAAATCGAGAGCGAGCTGGGCCTTAAGCCCTATCCTGTTACCTGGCCCATTGGCTCAGGGGAGCGCTTCACAGCTTTGTTTGACCGACGCACTCACGAGTTTCACTTCTTTGAGCGAGTCTCCGGGGGACGGCTACGAGTCAAAGATACAGTTATTAAACTCGGGGATCCCCAAGTGGAAGACCTAATCGAAAAAGATCTCTACTACCGATTTAAGGAAGAATTGGAGATCCTGGATGGCCTTATGCCCAGTTTGGATCTCAAACAGGTCCATGCTGGGAAACAAACTCCTGTCTTTTTCGGCAGCGCCATGACCAATTTTGGGGTGGAGCTGTTTCTCAATGCGTTTTTGGAGTACTCCCTGCCGCCAATGCCCCACGAAAGTACGGCTGGGCTGATTTCTCCAGAGTATCCTGAGTTCACAGGCTTTGTCTTTAAGCTGCAGGCCAATATGGATCCCCGCCACCGGGATCGCATTGCTTTTGTGCGCATCTGCTCCGGCAAGTTCGAGAAAGACATGGTGGTCAACCATGCCCGCCTCAACCGCCCCATCCGCCTATCCTACCCACAGAAATTGTTTGCTCAAGAGCGCATCTCCATTGACGAAGCTTACCCTGGGGATGTGATTGGCCTAAATAACCCTGGCCTCTTTACAATTGGGGATACGCTCTACACTGGCCCAAAGCTGCGCTACGCCGGGATCCCAAGCTTTTCCCCGGAGCTTTTTGCCTATCTCAAAAATCCCAACCCCTCCAAATTTAAACAGTTTCAGAAAGGGGTGTCAGAGCTGCGGGAAGAAGGGGCGGTGCAAATTATGTACTCCCTTGACGAATCCAAACGGGATCCAATCGTGGCCGCGGTGGGCCAGTTGCAGTTTGAGGTGCTGCAGTACCGCCTGGAACATGAATACAACGTTGAAACCCGCCTGGAGATGCTGCCCTACACGCTGGCTCGCTGGGTAGAAAACGGCTGGGAGGCTCTTCGGGATCTTCCCAGTCTGTTTAACACTCTGATTGTCAAGGATGTTCAGGATAGGCCGGTTCTGCTCTTTAAGAATGAATGGACTCTGCAGCAATTTGTCAGTAGCAATCCCAAGATTAAGCTCAGCAAAATTGCTCCCACTGCCGATCTCAGCCTAGAAGCTAACAGCAGCCCGTAAAGCCCCTCAGAGGAATCCCCTCCCCGCCTCCTCCGACGTATTCCCCGAAAAGGGTGCTGGTGGCCAGAAAAGCTGCAGCCGGTTGCGTCCTGCCCGTTTGGCTTGGTAGAGGGCCTCATCGGCTTGCTGGAGGGCAACCTCTGGCGGCAGGGGGTGATCTTCGCTAATCACGACCCCGCCAATGCTGATGGTTACGGGCAGTCTGCGACGGGGTGAAACCTCAACGGGACGGCTGGCGATAGCCTGGCGCAGCGACTCAGCATACCGTTGACAGCGCGAGGGGCTTAGACCAGGGGTAACGCAGACAAATTCCTCCCCGCCGTAGCGGTAGAGCAGGCTGGAGGGGCGGAGGTGCTGCTGCAGCCGTTCAACAATGGCCTGGAGGACGCAGTCGCCGATGAAGTGGCCGTAGGTGTCGTTGATCTGCTTGAAGTGATCCACATCCAGCATCAATAGGCAGAGGTAGCGGTAGCGGGCTTTCCCTTGCGGCCCCACCTGCTGCAGCAAACGGGGCAGTGCCTGGTCAAGGGCGCGGCGGTTCAAGGCTCCAGTCAAGGGATCCGTCAAAGCCAGAGACTCCAACAGCTCGTTGCGGGCTTGCAGTTGTCGGTTGGCCTGAGCCAAAGCTTGGACAAGCCGCTGTAAACGCAGCCCTGCCTGCACCCGTGCCCGCAGTTCCTCAGGAGCCACCGGCTTGGCGATAAACTCATCTGCCCCCGCCTCCAACCCCTGAAGGCAATCCTTGAGTTCAGAGCGGGCCGTGAGGAAAATGAAGTAGACAAACTGGCCAGCGGTGGATCCCTTGAGACGGCGACAGAACTCCAGCCCTGACAGCTTGGGCATCACCCAATCGCAGATCACCATATCCGGCCACTGGCTTTCGTCGAGCGCCTGCAGCTGCTCCCAGGCCATCTGGCCATCTTCCCAGGTTTCCACCTGGTAGCCACAGGCTTTGAGAACCCCGCCCACGAAGCAGCGAGTCACCGAATCGTCGTCGACGACCCAAAGGCGGGGAACCTGATCCTTAAGCTGGCTCCATGCCTTCTCCTCCAGGGACTCAAGTACTGGACTAGAAGAATCCCCGCCCCTGTAGTCAGACGGCAGCATGAGGAGAAACCCCCAAAGTCTAGCTACAACTAGAAGTAGGGGTGGCTAAGTAGGTAGAGGCAGGGGGGCCCTCCCCCACCGCCTGCTGCAACGCCTCTACAAATTCCCGCACCCGAATGGGGTCAATGAGGGGGAAAAGCTCTGCATGGCCTGTCAGCATACCCCCAGAACGAGCCAGCCGCTTGAGGGAACTGGCCACGATCACTCCATCGGCGTGCTGGATGAGGGTGCCGATGTTCTCAGCGGTGGCCCCTGAGCCAATGAGAAGGGGTACCTGAGGAGCAACTTGGCGGGCTAGCTTTAGATCTTCTAGAAGAGGCGGCTTGCCGGTCGCCTCGCCGGAGACGATGATGGCATCGGCAAGACCTCGCTCCACTGTATCCAGGATAGCCGCCTCAAGGCTAATGGGGCCGAGAGGTTGGGCGTGCTTTACCAGCACATCGGCGAAGATTTTAATGTCTTGGGCCCCTAGCTCGCGGCGGTAGCGCAGCAAGCGGTAGGCATTCCCCTCGATGAGGCCCTGGTCGGTCACCATTGCCCCGCAGAGGATGTTGACGCGGATAAACTGCGCTCCCACACAGGCGGCAATGGCTAGAGCGCTACAGCCATCGTTGCGCAGGACGTTGATCCCGATGGGCAGGGAGACCAACGTCTTAATCCGCTGGACAACTACCGTCATGGCGCTCACCACCGCCGCGTCTACCTGATCCTTGGCAAAAGGGGCATCGTAGAAGTTCTCGACCAGGATCCCGTGAACGCCCCCTGCAGCCAAGGCCGTGGCGGCCTGTTCCGCTTGGGCAATAACCTGCTCCAGGTTGCCGCCCCAACGGGGGGAGGTGGGCAGCGGCAACAGATGGACCACTCCGATAACGGGATGGGAAGTTTTGAAAAGGTGTTGCAGCAGGCTCACCGGCAGGCTCCCTTGGGGATCCTTAACCAACAATCTTACGCCCGGATGGGATCGAGCAGGCTCCCTGCCGGCTAGCAGCAAGGCCGCGCAGCAGGCGAGGAACCAGGCTTGGCCCTTCATAGATCCAACCGGTATAGACCTGGAGCAAACTGGCGCCGGCAGCAAGCTTCTCCAGGGCGTCGTCTAGGGTAAAGATGCCCCCCACGCCGATAATGGGCAGCTGTCCCCCCGTGGCCTGGTGGATGTAGCGGATGATCTGGGTGGAGCGCTCTCGCAGCGGGGCGCCGCTGATGCCGCCGGCTGCTGTTGTCAAAGGCCCTAGACCAGGGAGGAAGCGGGTTTTCAGGTTGTCGCGGCGCAGAGTGGTGTTGGTGGCGATGATCCCAGCCAGGCCGTAGGCTTGAGCTAGCTCCAGAATGGCGTCAATCTCTGGCCAGTCTAGGTCGGGGGCAATCTTGACCAGAAGAGGCTTCTTGGCTTGGTTTTCCTCTTGGAGAGCGGCCAGGATGGGCTCCAGGTGCTCGGCAGCCTGCAGGGATCGCAAGCCTGGCGTGTTAGGGGAGCTGACGTTAACCACAAAATAGTCCCCCAGCTCCCGCAGCACCCGAAAGCTGGCCAGGTAGTCGGTGGCGGCGGCTTCCAGCGGCGTGGCTTTGCCTTTGCCCAGGTTGACGCCAATGGGGATAAGACGTTGACGCAGCCGGCGCAGCCGTTCGGCCAAAGCTGCTGCTCCCTGGTTATTGAAGCCCATGCAATTGAGGGCAGCCCGATCCTGGGGCAGCCGAAATAGGCGCGGCTTTGGATTGCCTGGCTGGGGCTGGGGAGTGACGGTGCCCACCTCCACAAAGCCAAAGCCCAGGTGGGGCCAGACTCCCAAAGCTACGCCGTCCTTATCCAAGCCTGCAGCGAGACCCAGGGGATTGGGAAAGCTCAGCCCCCACAGCCGCACCTCCAAGCAGGGATCCCGATAGCAGAAGAGGCGTTCCAAAAGACTCAAGATCCCCGTGGCCTGGGTAACATCTAGCCACTCCAAGGTGCGTAGGAGCGCCACCTTGAGGGTTTCTGGGTCAGCCCTTAGCCCGGAAAACAGTAGCGGCTGCAGCAGATCCCGGTACAGATTCACCCCTAAACCCCTCTTTGCCAAGCCATATTACCTGAGCCAGCTCGCTTGCACTCCGCGGTGCAGGGCTGTTGCTAGATTGGGGTTACAGTTTTGACTCCCCTCCTTCCGCCGGAAAAGGGGATGGGGGCAAAACCAGGATCCCTGAGGCTAGCGCTATGACTATCCCTCTCATCCAAAGCCCAGAGCTTCTGGAGAGTCGGCTCAAGGAGATCCCGGCTGAGCCTGGTGTCTACCTCATGCGAGATGCCAGCGATCAAATCCTCTATGTGGGCAAATCTAAGAAGCTGCGCTCCAGGGTGCGATCCTATTTTCGCTGCCTTGGGGATCTCCCCCCTCGCATTCAGCGCATGGTAGCCCAGGTGTGCGAGATCGAGTTCATTGTAACTGATAACGAGAGTGAGGCCCTGGCTCTAGAAGACAATCTGATTAAAACCTATCAGCCACCCTACAATGTTCTCCTCAAAGAGGATAAGAAGTACCCCTATTTGTGCATTACATGGTCAGAGCCTTACCCTCAGATTTACATTACCCGCCACCGCCGTCTCGACCGAAATCAAGATAAGTACTACGGGCCCTATACCGATGTAGGCCTGCTGCGGTACACCCTTGGGCTAGTGAAGCGGATTTTTCCCTTGCGCCAGCGTCCCAAGCCACTTTACAAAGACCGCCCCTGTTTGAACTACGACATCGGGCGTTGCCCTGGTGTCTGTCAGGGCTTGATCAGCCCCGAGGAGTATCGCAAGACCGTTGCTCAAGTGGCGATGATCTTCCAGGGGCAGACGGACGAGCTCATCCGGGAGTTGAAGGAGAAAATGGCCCAGGCGGCCGAGCAAGAAAATTACGAGGCAGCAGCGCGGTATCGGGATCAAATCCGCGGCCTAGAACAGTTGGGCGAATCCCAGAAGGTGTCTTTGCCCAACTCGACAGTTAGCCGCGATGCTCTGGCCTTGGCGATGGACGACTCGCGGGCTTGTATTCAGTTGTTTCAGGTGCGAGCGGGCAAGCTGGTGGGTCGGCTGGGGTTTGTGGCCGAAAACCGGGGCGACGATCCAGCCCTGATTTTGCAGCGGGTTTTGCAGGAGCATTACCAGTACTGCGATCCGGTGGAAATTCCCTCGGAAATCTTGACGCAGTACGAGCTGCCGGATCGCGATTTTCTCGAGTCTTGGCTAAGCCAAAAAAAGGGGCGCAAAGTCAGTCTCATTGCCCCCCAGCGGCAAAGTAAAGCCGAGCTGATTGAACTGGTGGAGCGGAACGCCCAGCTGGAGCTAGCCCGCAGCCAGCGCTTGGCAGACCGGGAGGCAGCAGCCCTGGAGCGCTTGGCAGAAGTTTTGGATCTGCCGTCAGCCCCCCGCCGCCTGGAAGCCTACGATATTTCCCACATTCAGGGATCCGATGCGGTGGGCAGCCAGGTGGTGTTTATCGACGGCCTGCCAGCCAAGCAGCACTACCGCCGCTACAAGATTCGCAACCCCGAGGTGCGTCCTGGCCACTCCGACGATTTTGCCAGCCATGCCGAGGTGGCGCGGCGTCGCTTTAGCAAAATGACCCCTGAGGATCAGCCGGACTTGGTGCTCATCGACGGGGGCAAAGGGCAACTGGCCGCGGTGATGGCTGTTCTGGCGGAGCTGGGGCTAGATCACCTGCCGGTCATTGCCTTGGCCAAGCGGGAGGAGGAAATCTTTCGGCCTGGGGATCCCGAGCCGCTGCGGCTGCCGCCCCAAGATCCAGCTCGCCTGCTATTGCAGCGCCTACGGGATGAGGCCCACCGCTTTGCCCTTGCCTACCATCGCCAGCAGCGGAAACTGCGCCAACAGGCTTCTGTTCTGGAGGAGATCCCTGGCCTAGGCAAGCAGCGCCAAAAGCTGCTCATGGAGGCGTTTCGCTCCCTTGCCCGCATTCAAGTGGCCACCGAAGAGCAGTTGGCCCAGGTGCCAGGCATTGGCCCCAAGCTGGCCCGCCAGATTTACCGCTACTTCCACCCAGACGCCGAAACCGAGTTGCCGGCAACAGCGCAACCCGCCTCTAGCCAAACCTAAGTCTGAGCTGGCGTATCATCGTGGAGTCCGCCATTCTCGGCTAAGGGAGCCAAGTGAAGGTAGCGCTGTTGCAACTTAACTATACCGTTGGCGATCTCAGCGGCAATGCCGAGCGCATCCGTGCGGCGGTTGAGGCAGCAGCAGCCAAGGGGGCAGAGCTGGCGATTACTTCTGAGCTGGCCTTGTTGGGGTACCCGCCCCGGGACCTGCTGCTCTACCCTGCTCTAGTCGAGAGGGCAGGCCAAGTTTTGCAGCAGTTGGCTGACCGGCTGCGGGATAGCATTCCGGTGGTGGTGGGATCCGTGCAGCCCAACCCCCTGCCGGAGGGGCGGCCTCTCTACAACGCCGCGGCCTGGCTAGAGGGGGGGCAGATCCGCCACTGGTTCCAGAAGTCGCTTTTGCCCACCTACGATGTCTTCGACGAAGACCGCTACTTTGAGCCGGGATCCCAGCCCCAGCCCGTCCAGTACGGCGGCTATCGCCTGGGTTTCACCATCTGTGAAGACATCTGGAACGACCGCGACTTCTGGCAGCACCGCCGCTACCACCGGGATCCGGTAGACGAGATGGCCCGCTGCGGCGCCGATTTGCTCATCAATCTGTCGGCCTCGCCTTTTAGCCTGGGCAAGCAGAAATTGCGGGTGGAAATGCTGGGATCCCTGGCCCGCAAGCACGCCCTGCCCATCCTCTATGTCAACCAGGTGGGGGGCAACGACGACCTCATTTTCGACGGGGCCAGTTGCGCCCTAGACTGCCGGGGCCGGGTGGTGGCCCAAGCCGCTGCCTTTCAGCCGGACTGCCTGATTGTGGATGTGGAGGCACTGGTTCATCCTCCTAAGGAAGGCCCGGAAGCTCAGGGATCCCGCTGGCCAACGGAGCCGGAAGCAGAGCTCTACGAGGCGCTGGTCTTGGGCACCCGCGACTACGTCAGCAAATGCGGCTTTCGCGAGGTGTTGCTGGGCCTGTCGGGGGGGATTGACTCAGCGGTAACTGCCGTCATTGCCGCAGACGCCCTAGGTCCAGAGCGGGTGCTGGGGGTGCTCATGCCCTCTCCCTATTCCAGCCCAGGCAGCCTGACGGACGCCTACCAACTGGCGCAGAACCTGGGGATCCCTACCCTGAAGCTGCCCATCCAGTCGATTATGGAGAGCTACCAGCACCTCCTGGCAGAGCCCTTCGCCGGCCTGCCCCCCGACATCACGGAAGAGAACCTGCAGTCGCGCATTCGCGGCACCCTGCTCATGGCCCTCTCCAACAAGTTTGGCCGGCTGCTCTTGACCACGGGCAACAAGTCGGAGCTGGCGGTGGGCTACTGCACCATCTACGGGGATATGTCCGGCGGCCTGGCCGTGATTTCCGATGTGCCCAAAACCTGGGTCTACCGCCTGGCCCGCTGGATCAACCGCCACCAGGAACGGATTCCCCTCCCCATCCTCACCAAGCCCCCCTCAGCAGAGCTGCGGCCCGGCCAGAAAGATAGCGACAGCCTGCCTCCCTACGACTTGCTGGACGCTATTCTCCAGCGGCACATCGAACAGCACCAGTCGGCCGCTGAGCTGGTGGCCCAGGGGTTTGACCCTGACACGGTGCAGCAGGTGCTGTGGCTGGTGCAGAATGCTGAGTTCAAGCGCCACCAGGCTCCCCCTGGCCTACGGGTTACCGATCGAGCCTTTGGCACCGGCTGGCGCATGCCGATTGCCAAGCGCCAAGAAGGGATCAGCTAAAGAACAAAGAGCCTGCTCCACGGCAGGCTTGATCTGGTGCTAGGGCCTGAGGGGGATCACTGAATGAGACCTAGCCAGGAGGCGACGCCTTGGCCTGTTACCGCTTCGATGACAATGGCCAGCACAAAGCCAATCATAGCTGCGCGGCCGTTGAGGCGCTCGGCGTACTCGTTAAAGCCAAACTTGGGCTCAGACAGGTTGGGGTTGGACATGGAAACCTCCACGAGCGGCACCTGCCCTTCAGTATACTTTGCATTTCTTCACGATCGCAACCTCAGCCGCTTCTCGCCTTAGGGGCTAGGCTTTGCCTTCCCTGTTACAAAAATTCGGAAATCGCAGCCTTCTTGCCGACTAGGGATCTCCTCTAGTCCTTGATTCACCAGACAATTGGCCACTTTGTGGCATAACCAACCTTCTGCCTTGACGTAGATGGGCTGAGCTAGTAGGCTTGCAAGTACATCTTTTCTGGGAGGCACTTTGCCTAGGCTAAAGTTGGCTCCGTCTTTAGCCGGTGTGCCTTATGTGGGCAAGGAGCACCTACCTGCAGCTCGCGGGGAAGTTACGCCTGTGGAGATCCCTCTGGCGGGGTGGTAGGGGTGGGCTCTGCCACTAGCCATGGGTCGCTGAAGCAGGAAGAAAGGCTCAACGCCGAGCGAAAGTCTGCTTTTGCCCGGGGCTGTATAAGTCTTTCAGAGCGGTAATCTGAAGGGCAGGTAATGGAGAAAACCTCTATGGCGATTCAGCGCGGTGCCAAAGTCCGTGTCTTGCGGAAAGAATCCTACTGGTATCGGGATGTGGGGACAGTTGCGGCGGTGGATACCAGCGGCATTCTCTACCCGGTGATCGTCCGCTTTGACAAGGTTAACTACTACAACATCAACACCAACAACTTCCGCGAAGACGAGCTGGAAGTGGTGGAGGAGCCCAAGCCTAAAGCCGCTTCCAAAAAGTAAACCCAAGCCCTCCCGTGCCCGAGCTGCCGGAGGTTGAAACCGTCAGGCAGGATCTGCAGTGCCTGACTCTTGGCCTGCGCATCCTGGCGGCAGAAGTGCTTCTTCCTCGCACCTTGGCCTACCCCGGCCAAGAGGAGTTTGTGCGGGGGCTGGCTGGCGCCTATTTGACCCAGTGGCGGCGTCGGGGCAAGTATCTTCTGGGATCCCTGGACTCCGGAGCGGTTCTCGGCGTGCACCTAGGCATGACGGGGCAGTTGCTCTGGGTTCAGGGATCCGCGCCTTTGCCAGCCCATACCCGGGTTCGACTGCGCCTGGAGCAGGGGTGGGAGCTGCGCTTTGTGGACCCGCGTACCTTTGGCCAGATGTGGTTGGTGCCTGCCGGGGTGGAGCCGGAGGCGGTGATCACGGCTTTGCAGAGGCTGGGGCCGGAGCCGTTTTCGCCCGCCTTTTCAGAAACCTATTTCCAAGCCGCCTTGCGGAAAAGCCGCCGCCCCATCAAAGCCGCCCTGCTGGATCAGTCGCTGCTAGCGGGAGTGGGCAACATCTACGCCGACGAAGCCCTGTTTTTGAGCGGCATCCACCCCTTGACACCTGCCTCGCAGCTTTCCGACGCTGCCAAGAGCCGCCTGCGAGAAGCCTTGATCCGGGTGTTGCAAGCGGGGCTGGAGCAGCGGGGCACCACCCTGCGCGATTACCGGGATCTGCGGGGGCTCAACGGCAACTACCAGGGTCAGGCGTGGGTATATGGTCGAGAAGGGGATCCCTGTCGCCTGTGTGGCACCCCGATTCAGCGGATCAAGCTGGCAAGCCGCTCAGCTTACTTTTGCCCCCACTGCCAGCCGCCTTGAGGGCAGACCTCTGGTGAACGGTTCCCCGTGAAGAAGATGGCCTGGCCTCGGTCTTGGGGCAGTCTCAGTCTCCTCGCCCTGTGGGGGATGGGGATCCCGGCACCTCCAGCTTTTGCCCAACTGGAGCTTGAGGCCCAACTGGGTCGATCCCAAGTCGTTCTTCCTGGCCGAGATTGCCCCGCCTGCGATCTGACGGGAGCCGTACTGGCGGGAGTGGATTTGCGGGGGGCCAACCTGAAAGAAGCCATCCTCAAGCAGGCCAATCTACAAGCTGCCAACCTCTCCCAGGCCATCCTCAACTTGGCCGACTTGCGCGGCGCCAACCTGAGCAGCGCGGATCAGGGGGGAGCCTTTTTGTGGGAAGCGGATCTCAGCCGAGCCAACCTGCAGCAGGCCAATCTCACAGGGGCCAATCTTCAGGTAGCTAACCTCAGCGAAGCCGATTTGCGCGGGGCTGTTCTTGCCGGCGCCGACCTGACGAGAGCCAACCTGCGCCAGGCCGATCTGCGCGGGGCCGACCTGCGGGGAGCTTTTCTGGAAGAAGCCGATCTGACCGGTGCCCTGTACAATGCTCAGACCCGGCTGGATCCCACCTTCAACCCCAAGACCCGCGGCATGGTCTTTGTAAAATAGCTCCTCTCCAGGCTGGGGGTGAGGGCACTTTATTGGGGATCCCTCTTTTGGGCAGATTAAGTTGTGCCCTCTTCCTCCGGGATCCTATGATTTCTCCTGTGCGCGTGCTCATTGCCGACGACCATCCTCTGTTTCGGCTAGGGATGAGGTTTGCCCTGGAAGCCCAGGGGTTTGTGGTGGTAGCCGAGGCCGAGACCGGATCCCAGGCTGTTGAGTACTGCCGCCACCACCCCGTCGACGTGGCCCTTTTGGATGTGCGCATGCCTGGTGGGGACGGGATCGCTGCCTGCCAGCAGATTGTCGAGCTGGGCCTGCCGGTGGTGGTGGTGATGATGACGACTTTTCACGAGCCGGCCCTAATCGAAGCAGCGCGGCGGGCGGGGGCCAAAGGCTACCTCTCCAAAGAAACCGAGCCGGCGGAATTGGCCCGCGTTATCCGCCAGATCTTAGCCAACCCCGACCACGACTGGCTGCCCGCCCCCCAGGAGCTGCCCAGGCTTACCCCCCGCGAGCTATGCGTGCTGCAACTGATGAAGGAGGGCCTAGCCAACAAACAAATTGCTCGCCGCCTTGGCATTAGCGTCGAAACCGTGAAAGAGTACGCCAGCGCTGTCTACCGCAAGTTGGACGCCACCGACCGCGTCACCGCCCTGCTCAAAGCGCAGCAACTGGGGATTCTGTAAAAAACAGGCTGGCACCTCCCCCCAGAGGTGGGGATGGCTGAGACTCGGGATCCCTTGCATACTGTTGCTATCTTGGCACTCGCATACTCCGGGATACAGCCATGTCTGCTCCTTCCCCGCTGTTGCTCAAACTTGTCCTGCGCTTGCTCAGCTCTCTGAAGATCCCGGTGGATCGGGGCAGGATCCGCGAGCGCGGCTTTGTGCTGCCAGTGGCGATTTTAATCGTGCTGGTGCTGAGCTTGGTAACGGTGGGGTTGCTCACTCGATCTACCCAGCGCACCATCCAAACCCAGGTGGAGCGGGCGGAGCAGACGGTTAGCCGACAACTGAATGCCGCCATCGACCGGGCCAGGGCCAAGATCGACAACCTGATTCGGGATCGCCGCCTGCCCAACAGTGCCCCCACCGATGCCCAATTCACCTCTGCGCTGCTCAACGATGGCGCATTGGTGCCTGCAGAGCCCTCGGATCCCTATACCCTTCCCGATGAGCGGCGCTTTTTGCTGAACTACAGCGCCCTTGTTCGGGATCCCCAGGATCAGAGCCGGGGAATTGAAGTGCAGCGGCAAGCCCCAGTCTGGTGGTTCTTGGTGGATACCGACAACAACGGGATCGACGACTCCGTTACCGCCTACACCATTCTGTACAACCGCCGAGCGCCGGTTACGGGGCAAACGAACCTCCAGGACTTTCAGGAAAACATTTCCGATACTGAGCGGGCGCGGCGGCTGCTGATCCGCAGTGGGCCACTGCAGGGTTCGGCCTTGGCGGGGTGTACCGATTCTCCGGCTGAACAGACGGTCAACCCCAACGTGGGGGATTGGTTCCAGGTCGGCACGGCGCTGTACAAGCCCTTCCAGGTCTTTGCCGTCACCCTGCCGATTCAAGGCGCCGACTCCACCACCCGCGCCGTTTCGGCTTTGCAATTTCAGCAAGATCGGCGGCGGGATCTGCTCAACAAGTGGGGGGTCTTTAGCCGCGGCGATGTAGAGTTCTTCTTCACCCCCGGCTACAACTGGAACGGCGCCATCTACGCTGGGGGCAGCCTCTTTTTCCGGTATGGCTCCAACAACTTGTTCCGGGCTTTCGCCATCAGCTCGGAGCACTCCTGCTTCTACATGCCCGCTGACAACTCTGAGATCACTGCCTTTGGAGAGCTGGTGGCAGGGGCCATTGGCTACGCCGGCCAGCAGGTGAGCGACAACCTCATCTTCGATGCCCACCCCGGTGTGCCAGGTAGGGCACCTAGTACGTCCCGTCTGAATAACCTCAACTTTGATTCAGTTCAGAACAATGAAGATCCGGAAAAGATAGCTCTGGATCCGCTGGAGCTCCAGCTTTTTGGCCGCATTCGCACCCGCGGAACCTATGCACCGGATCCAGCGGGATGGTCGGTCTCCCCAATTAATGCCAAGCAGGGAGGACGAGTTAAAGCCGGTGGCTTTCAATCAGAAAGAGACCAGGTCTGCCCTCCCTATGTAGACGATGTCTATCGGGCCGACAACCGCTTTGGCCCCAAGGCCAGCTATGACCGCCCACCGGTCGAACCTGACCCGCAGAGGGGCTGCGACGTGGACACCTTTGCGCAAAGGTATCGTGCTAAGGCCGGTGATCCCATTCCTGCCGATGCCAGGAACAACCAGAGGGAATCTCTAACCGAGGACAACCCACCCCCAGGCGCCCTTTCCGAGGTGGGCTTGGATGGCTATTGGGAGCGGCGGGCCCGTGTGGAAGGTCTGCGGGTGATCGTGGGCCAGCGGCTGGAGCTAACCCGCACCGATTCTTTGCCTTTGCCTTTGGTGCCGCCTGGGGATCCCAACGATCCCACCAAGCTGCAGGCCATTTTCATCAGCAACGAGGCGCGGCAACGCCTAACGCTACGGGATAACCCAGCGGCAGTGCAGGCCACGGCCGTTTACCACTACAGCCATGAGCAGGGGCGCTTTCCCATTGCCTGCTTGGCCACGGTGGCTCACCCCGGCACTCCCTGGAGCTTGCAGCGGGCTTCTACGTTTCCCGCGGGTGACCAGAGCAACCAACTGGGTATCAACTTCTTTACCGGCGAGGGCACCAACGTTTGGGAATATGATCCCACGCCAATGAAAGAGCAGCTACGGCCTGGCACCCCACTGTGGACGGCGCTAACCAACCTGGCCAATTTTGCTGGCGATCCCGACGGGGCCTACCCACCTAAGCAAGAGCCGGGCCGCATTCATCCGGATCCGTTCATCACCGCCTTTGGCAACTTCTCCGAGCTGCGGCGGGCGATTGATCTGGTCAACCGAGGCACCTCTGTTGACCAACTGAGCCTAGCCGACCAAACCACGCTGCAAACGGCAGGCTGCATGCTGGGCATGCTGGCCGACAACATCCTGCGCATTCGGGATGCCGCCAATGCCAGCAAGCCTGATCCCACAGCTCAAATCCTTTTGAACGACATCCAAGCCAGCCGAGCTGGGAACCGAGAAGCGGCCAACCGGTTTTATCTGCCGCTGCGCTACATCTTCCCCCGCGAGACCTTTTACCACAGCGTGCCCCCCAACCCCAACGATCCCCTTGAAGATGAGCGGAGGCGGGCCTACCCCTTCTTACGGGAGTTACCGTTCTTAGGATCACAGCAAAGAGGATCAGTAACCTACCGAACCCTTTGCGATCCCTCAACGTGCAACCTGGACAACCTAGGAGATCTGGAACTGATAAGGCTGAGGCCCCAGCCTAAGATCAACGCCTGGACCTTGCCCAATGCTCGTTTAGAGGAATGCCCCAGAAGCCCAGTACTTGGCAACCACCCCAACAGCAACCGATTTGAGTTAATTCGGATTGGCGACGAGTGCTACCGCGTGCCCTTCAAAGATTCCGTCTTTTACGATGGCCGCGAGGCGATGGCAGTGCGGGCCCTCAACATCGACCTGGCCCTGCTGACCAACAACGTCAACGGACAGGCCAGGGGGTTGATTAACGGGGACACTTGGCTGCCTGCCGGTGTGCAAGAAGGCCGCGAGGGTGGCATTTTCTACGCCTTCCGGGAAGATGCGGTACGGGAGGATGCCATTGCCCGCCCACCCTTGGGCACTTTTAATAACTACCTAACCAGATGGCGCAACGCAAACGCCCGCGGCACTTTGGGCAGCGCCGGCATCATGAACGCTGGTCAGCCAGGTCGCGGCACGGCGAATGGTCAAACGGTCTGGGATCCCCCTGTTTCCAATGCCGGACTTAGCCCTAAGCCGGTGGACTACTACGCGGATCCGGATCGGCGGCCCTACGGCTTCCGGCTGCGCAACGGGGCGGTGCTGGCCCGGGGTGGGTTCAACCCTGACGACGCGATCTTTGGCTTGTCTTTTATTTCCGACAACCCTGTTTACATCCAAGGGGACTTTAACCTGCACCAGACGAGGAACGAGCGGCGGCTGGAGGAGTTCAAAACTCTCCTCAACTTCGGGGCGGATGGCCTCTACAGCAACTTCTACGGGCGGCGGCGGGACAATGACAATGAAGACCGGCGCTTTGCCCGGGCGGCGGAGGATCTCTGGCGGCCCAGCGAGGTCTTGGGCGACTCGGTGAACATTCTCTCTGCCGACTTCTGCGATGGCAGCATTGATGATGCCTTTGTCCAGGATGGCACCCTCAATGGCGGCGGCGTTAACTACAACCCCAGGCAGGACTACAACGGTGGGCGCGCATCAGCCCCTCGGCGGTGGGATTACTACGGCTGTCTCAGGGGTGAGAACGACAGGGATAACCTGGGATTCAACACCTCCTTCCTCAACCAAGCGCTGGTAATCCGCGGCAACAACTGGCCGGCTCCGAGCCCCAGTAGGCCTGGTGCAGGTGTCCTCCGGTTCGACAACACCGACCGAGCCCAGAAGTTGGTTGACGAGTTCGAGCGCAACGTGCGGCGGCCAGGCTGGCCAGAGGTGTTTGCCCGCGACACCATCTTTGCTCGCCGAGGTAGCACCGATAGAAACTCCAATGAAGCCGACTGGACAGCAGGCGGTGGCGTGCCGGAGGTGCGGCTTCTGCGGGCACCCGACAGGGGCTCACCCGATCTCAGGAATCCAGGCTATGCCGACTTTGGAGTGCGCATCTCGGCTCTAGGCAACCCGGTGTTGGATACCTCCCGCTGGCTGTTGATAGCTCCTCTCCAGCCTTGTCCCCTCCCTCCAGGAGGCGGCCTGTTGGCCGAGTACTACAACGGCTGGCTGACTAGCCCGCAGAACCTGTACAACCGCGAAACAGGGTTTGCAAACACCGACGTTGAAGTCTCTGTCTCTGAGCTTCTGAGAGCTCCAGATGCTAACTTGCCCTACCTGCGGGCGGTGCGCTGGCCGGATCCAATCTATCCTGTTCAGCATTGGAGGCTTGGCGTTCCAGATGAATCCTTCATGAGAGAAGAAGACCAGGGAGGACCAAAGTGCGATCCCTCAGGTGATTGGAACACTCCATACGACGAGCGAGCCTCACGGTGGTGGGCCTGCATTCGGGACGCTTTGGAAACAGATAAAGATGGCCAGGTTTCCGGCTGGCAGCCAGATAGTTTTGCCCGCTGGGTCAGCGGTACCAATCTGCCGGTTTGGGGTGGGTTCTACTACCTGTTTGCCAACCAGGAATATATAAGCACCAACTCACCCTTCCTCTGGCCCTGGTGGGGTGGAGAGCTGAATGCTCAACCCGCTCTTCCCAAGGCTGACTTTTTGTGGATGCCAAAGTGCAGCGAGCCGGATATGGATCCGCCTCAACCCGCTGATGCTCTAGACATAGACAGGGGCAACATAGGCTTCTGGCGCTCCTGCTGGCGGCGCAGAGGAGGATCATGGGGAAGTGGCAACAGCTGGGGCAACGACCTTTTCGTGGTGCGCTGGGTCGGGGAGCTGTATCCCCGTTGGCCTGGGGTTGCCACCTACAACCTCAACACCGACGATGGAGGCCGGATCATCATCCGCAGGAACCCTGCCTATAGGCTTGGAGAAGGCGAGCCAACACCCTTCTTTCAAGGTTTTTACCTCAACGCAGGCGACACCTTTCTGAACACGACAGGAGACGAAAACCCAGACAACGATGCTGTTGGCGTCGAGGCGTGGCGGGATAGCGACAACAACCAGGTGAGCTTCCGGCTGGAGCTGCAATGTGCAGACCCTGAGCGGCCTTCTCCCTACCTAGTGGAGATCCAAGCTTACGAGAACGAGGGCAATGCTTTTGTCCGCCTTACAACCCAGGGAGATGGGCATCCTCTGGAAAACTACGACCTGCGCTACCTCAAGCCCTTGCAGCCAGTCAACAAGCCATGCCAGCCGGATCCTCGGGTGGATCTTAAGCCTAACCAGGCGTATTGCCAGACCTGCGAGCCCATCTGGGATCCCCCCTGCCCGACCGATATCTGTCAGCCTGTAACCATTACCCAAACAGCAAGCTTGCCTGCTTACTGCCCAGGCAAGCCACCATCACCTCGACAGGTTACCTGCCAACCTCCGGGGGCTACTTGCACCTCTACAAAATGGACTCCTGCGTGCACGCCAGCCGACGGCGGCCAGACAATAACTCAGAGCCGCACCGTGACCTGCACCTCAAGCTGCGGAACCACCACTACTATAGAAACCCAAACGGTTACTTGCCCGCAGATTTGCAACTACAGCTGGGGCCCTTGGACGCCGGCTAGTTGCAATGAGGTCATCGACCAAATCGCCTGTGGCACAGTCAAAAGGTTTGACCAAAGCCAGACAGGCTACCTCATTGCCAACGCTAGCAGCCCAGGCTGCCCAGCCACCGAAACGAAGACGAAACCTTCAGGCTTAAGATGTCAACGCAATTGCGGGCCGAGCACCTTTGCCCCAGAAGCTCCCCTCAAGAGCCCTCTGGGCGAGTGGCTAGCCGTTAAGCCCAACACGGTGGAGCTGCGCCCTGTTCAGGAAGTGCAGGCGGATCCGGAGCTCGAGACAGTCAGCGTGCACAGTGTGGCCAAGGCTTCTACTGAAGGTGTAACCATCGCCCTGGAGCCGCAGCTCTCGCCAGTGCTAGAGGTGAAAGCAGGGGTGCCCAAGCCGCCCAGGTGGCTTAGCCCTGCTGAGGCTTTGCAGGCGGCCTTCAATTGGATATTTGGTGAGCCGGCTCATGCTGCCCGTCGGGGTTTGGTAAGGGGTGGCGTCCTCTCTGAGTCCATTTCTCAGCCCAACCGCGAACCCGGCATCCGTCCGGCTATCATAGAGCCCCGCCTAGAAGGCTCGTTTGCGAGGGGAAGCCCGGAGTGGGCCCGACAGCTAAGGCGCAAACTCCTTAGCGAGGATTTAAGGCGCAAAGGTCTTATTGGCGGCAATGAAGACGTAGTCTGCCCCTCTGAGGATCAAGGTCCAGATACTGACGGCGGCTTCTGGGTGCCGGGCGTGTTCCGCCCCAACTTCAACGACCGCTTCCGCTACGAGGCCTACACCGCCGCTAGCCGCCCCAGCACGTTGCGCATCAAAGACTGGAACAGAGACGGCCAACTGAACTTCCGGGACGAAGACGGCGACGGCGTTCGCGACTCCAACGAGCCTTGGGATGTACTGGATCGGGATCCGCTGTTTGGGCAGGACTTAGATCCTGGAAGGCAAGGACTAGAAATCCAGCCCCAAATGGTGTTGAACCCCTACGCTTGGGTAAACGAAGGTGACACTCAGAACTACTCTCCAAGCTCCAGCTATCGCAATGGTTACTACATCGATACCCAAGGAAACGAAGACATCCGCAACGGCCTGTGCTTCTACGTCAGGCTATATGAAGATGAAAGAGGAACCAAGAGGGTTCAGGTTCAGATCGATCGCAACGGCCCCACAATAAGGGACGGTGACTTTCGCACTGATGATACCGCCGCCTTTGCTTGGGTGGATGTGGAGGCGTTGACGCTGGACCTGAACAGGCCCGCCACTGGCTTTGCTGGGGACAACCCGGTGCTGGGAGTGATCCTGGATGAGGTGACCCGGCGGCCCATTCCCATTCCCCGCTTCCAAGGGCTGGCTTCAACCGATGTGAACCAGCGCCGCCGCAACGACACTGGCGAAAACAACCATCAACTGCAGCCAGCTAGGGAAACGCGGGTGAATGCCACTGCCATCAGTGGTACCCTGCCCTCGCGGTTGGATCAAACTGCCGGCGGCATGCACAACTTCCTGCGGCTCAACGAGCTGTGGAGAGATGTCAACCTCTTCTTTAGCGGCTCGATGATCCAGCTCAACTACAGCACCTACGCCACCGGCCCCTTCCTACAGCACAGCTTCGAGCCGCCCAGCCTAGTGTCAGATCCAACCTTTGTGCGGGGCTTCGACTACTACTTCCCACCCAATCGCCGCTTCGGCTATGACGTGGGCTTGCAAATTGCCCGCCGCCCCGGCCCTGTGTCGTCCCGCTTCCAATTCCCCTCCAACACGCGCACCGAGTTCTTGCGGGAGCTAGATCCACAAGATCCGTACGTGCGGCGGCTGCGCTGCGCACTCCAGAATCAGCCGGGTGTGCAGTTGGATCCGTCTGCCCGGATTGGTGGCTGCGAGGAGTTTAACTGATATTGACCTGGCCGGTCAGGGGCAGATTTAGGGTAGGGGCAGAAGAGGGAGGGATCCATGAACAAGTGGCGGCTTTGGCAGCAACACCAAGCAGAGGGTTTCACCCTCATTGAAGTCTTGGCTTCGGTCGTCCTCGTGGCCCTGGCCATGGCCGCCCTGGCCCCTACCCTCACGGTAATTGCTTACCGGCGCGCCATGAGCGAGCGGGTGGAGCTGGCCAGCCGCCTAGCCCAGGAAGAGGTAGACCGCATCCGCACTCTGGTGGATATCGAGCTGGCTGCCAACCCTCGCGCTTTTCAGAATTCGGCTCAACTGGCCCGTCTGCCCAAGGTGGGAGCCAACCCGCTGGCAAATACCCCACCTCCTACCGATATGGACACAGATGGGAACAACTATTCCATTCGCGTGGCTCGGGTCCAAGTGCCGGGGCGTAACCCTGAAGAATACGTCATCCAAACCTTCCGCGACGCAGGGGCACCTTGCATCGACCGCCGTGAAAACAGGGTCATTGAGGGGGTGCCCTGCAGCTTTCGCATGGGGGTGAGGGTTTACCACCGCTTTTCTTTTGATCCAAACACTCGCCGAGCGCTGCCTGGCTTGAGGGCGGAGGTGGTTTCGGCTAACCAGAACTTGGCCAATGCCGATGTCTGGCTCTTTCCACTAGCCACCTCCTTTGTAGAAGTTAACCCTGCTGCCAACTTGGGAGATGTTTGCCGGCAGATAGCCATTGCCAGAGGCGAGAATCCCAACCAGAGGTGCCGGGCTTTCCCCTTGCCTAACTGACCTGCTGTACCCTGAGGTAGAGCCTAAGTTCCTTCCTGCAAAACCTGTTGAAAGATGGAGGTGTTGGCCTGTGTTGATCTTTCGCCGCCAAGCCAGCAGAGGGTTTACCCTCATTGAGCTGTTGGTCTCACTGCTGGTTGCCTCCATCTTTCTCCTGGCCACCGCGATGATTGTCATCGAGACGATGCGGCTGGATCGGGAAGAGACGGGCCGCACCCAGGTGCAGGCGGAGCTGACCCAGGCCATGGAATATATCCAGCAGGATCTGGCAGAAGCTCTCTACATTTACAACGACACCGAACAGCCTAGCGGAGACGGGATCCCGGACGTCATTCAACGGCTCTACGCGCCGGGCTGGATCCGCCGGCCCGATGACGCTATCCCGGTTGTTGCCTTTTGGAAGCTAGAGCCGATCCCGCAGGGATGCTACGAGGGCAACCCCACCTTGCAAGATATTCGAAGAGGCAATGCTACCCTACCAAACCAGCCACCTCCCGAGTTCCCGCGCGATCAGAACGGCAGAAATGCGGATTGGGACACTCTTGTCAGCCGCCGCGGCATCTACACCCTGGTGGTGTACTACCTACGCCGCAACTACAACAACGCCGGCAACCCAACGGGGCGCACTCCCTGGGAAGGCAACGCGCGGATCGACCGTTTTGAGTTGCAACCCTTCAACACTGAGGGTCAAAATAACTGCGCCGGGCGCAGCCCATTCTTTAGGGTTGATCCCGATCCTTTCCGGGAGGGTTTTCTTGCCTGGCCCTCTCAGCAGGCTCTGCAAAGGCTCGAGCAGGAGGGAACACCCCAGGAGCGTATTGCCGATGCAGGCAATCAAGGCCCCCGCCTGACAACTCTGGTCTCCAACATCTTCAGCAGCCGGGAGGGAAGTCCGCAGGTTGCACCCGCTTGCCCGCAGGGCTATGCCTTTGGTGGCGGCAGGCCCAACGGCGTCACCTTCCCAGGGCTGGGAGATAACGAAAACGACGTGGGCTTCTATGTCTGCGTGCGGCAAAGCGTCGGCGCTGACCGACCGCAGGATGTGATCATCAACATCACCGCCACGGCCATGGAGCGGGCCAACCCTGGCCTTTTCCGTCGCTACATCCAAGATGCCACCAGCGTCGATATCTCAGAGGTGTCGCGCTACTTGCTGCCAATGCAAACACGGGTTCTTGCCCGCGGTGTTATCAACCGTCAGCTCTCCTAGGGGGAATGTCCACCATGTTGGCCTTGGAGAAAAAAGCAATTGGCCGAGCTCAGCCTTTTCGATCCCGGGGCTTTACGCTGACAGAAGTCCTAGCGGTGGTGGTCATCATCGGCATTCTGGCCGGGCTGGCGGTTCCTTCTGGGATCAACATCTGGGCGCGGATCCAACTGGAGGATGCCCAAAACAAGGTGGAGCGCGCTCTACGCACCGCCCGCACTAACGCCAAAGCCTCTCTCCAAGGTCGTGCTTGGGTGGTTGGGATCGACAATGCGGATCCAAGGGTTCCCACGCTAGTGATCCAAGACGAGGAAGGTCGTTGTGATGAGCCTACCCCCTGTCAGCGGGTGCGCCTGAATAACTTTGTAACGGTACGCAACAACTTCCCTGATGGCAGAGCTGTTTTCGACTCGGAAGGGCGAGCGCGTCAGCTAGGACGCTTTGTGGTCAGCAGCGCCTACTCCCAGGGCGAAAACCGCTGCGTGGTGGTGAGCACTTTGATCGGCACTCTTCGCAAGGACAACAATCCGGAGTGTGGCAATGTAACCAGCGAGCCAGAGGAAGGATAGCTGGGGTAGGATGGTCAGGCCGTGGCTGAAAGGTTGCCAGGCTCCTGTCCTAAGCTGCCGTAGGTCATTGGCTATGCTTACCTCTTCCCCAACTCTTGAAGCTCCAGAAAAAGTCTTCCCCTGGCAAGCTCGTCAGCCGGCTCTGCTCGTGCTGGCCGATGGCACTTCCTTTGCCGGCTGGTCCTTTGGGGCAGCGGGCACGGCGGTAGGTGAGGTGGTGTTCAACACGGGCATGACCGGCTACCAGGAGGTGATGACCGATCCCAGCTACCGGGGGCAGATTGTGACCTTTACCTGCCCTGAGCTGGGAAACACCGGAGTCAATGAGCTGGATCAAGAATCGGCCCGGCCCCAGGTCGCGGGAGTGATTGCCCGCAACGTGTCTCGCCTAGCTAGCTCCTGGCGGGCCATGGGGACGCTGCCTGACTACCTCAAACAGCATGGAATCCCGGCCATTGCCGGGGTGGATACGCGGGCTTTGACGCGGCGGCTGCGCTCCCAGGGGGTGATGAATGGAGCTATTTCGACCGAGATCCTGGACCCGCAGGCGTTGCTGGAGCAGGTGCGCCAAGCCCCTTCCATGCAGGGGCTAAGCCTGGCGGCAGAGGTTACAACGCCCAAGCCTTACGAGTGGCTGGAGCCCACCCCTGCCGACTGGGACTATGGCCGCAGCCAAGGGATCCCGGTCCCAGATCCCCCCTTGCGGGTGGTGGCGCTAGATTTTGGCATCAAGCGCAATATCTTGCGCCGCCTAGCTCGCTACGGCTGCCGGGTGGTGGTGTTGCCGGCCCACGCCACTCCTGAGGAGATCTTGAGTTACAACCCCGACGGGATCCTTCTCTCCAACGGGCCTGGGGATCCGGCGGCAGAGACCGCGGCCATCCGCACCGCCCAGGCGCTGCTGCAAAGCGGGAAGCCCTTGTTTGGGATTTGCCTGGGCCACCAGATCCTCAGCCTAGCCCTCGGAGGATCCACCTACAAGCTCAAGTTTGGCCACCGCGGCCTCAACCATCCCTGTGGGCTAGAGCGGCAAGTGGAAATCACCAGCCAAAACCATGGGTTTGCAGTAGACGCTGCTTCGATCCCGGCTGAGGACGTGGAGATCACCTACCTCAACTTAAATGACCGCACGGTGGCCGGGATCCGCCACCGCCAGTTGCCCCTCTTTTCGGTGCAGTACCACCCAGAGGCCAGCCCCGGCCCTCACGATGCCGATCACCTCTTCCGCGAGTTTGTGGAGCTGATGCTGCAGCACCGCCGTTTAGCGGGATAGATGGGCTAGACGCAGAGCAAGGGCCTCGCGCGCTTCTTCCCGGTCGTCAAAGGGAATCTTCTCAGTGCCTAGGATCTGGTAGTCTTCGTGGCCTTTACCGGCAATGACCACCGTATCCCCTGGCTGAGCTTCGAGGATGGCTAGACGAATGGCCTGCCGCCGATCCACCTCCACGGCCCAGGGGGCTCCAGGGATCCCAGCCAAGATATCCCGCAGGATTTGTTGGGGATCTTCAGTGCGCGGGTTATCTGAGGTCACGATCACCTGATCTGCCCAGGTGGCGGCAATGCGGCCCATCTGCGGGCGCTTACCCCGGTCGCGATCTCCACCACAGCCAAAGACGCAGATCAGCCGGCCTTGAACTTGCGGGCGCAGCGCCTTGAGCAGGTTTTCCAGCCCATCGGGGGTGTGGGCATAGTCCACGATTACCGTGATGTCCTGCCCTGGCAGGCTCACCCGCTCCATTCGCCCCGGTACTCCGGGAAAACGGGGCAAGGCCGACTGGATGGCCTCAGGGGGGATCCCCAGGTGCAGTGCTACCCCTACTGCCGCCAGCAAGTTGGAAAGGTTGAAGGATCCCACCAGGGGCGCCTCCACAGCAAAGCTGCCCATAGGGGTGTGCAGGGTTGCCTTGAGGCCGGTGGGATGTAGGTGAACTTGGCTGGGCCATAGGCCGGGGATCCCTTCTAGGGGCTTAAGGGAATAGGCCCAGGGCTCCAGAGAGGCTGAAATGGCTCCAAGCAGCCGCCGTCCGCCCGCGTCGTCGGCATTGACCACTGCCCGCCCCTGCAAATACTCTGGCCGGAAGAGGGTGGCCTTGGCCTGCCAGTAGTTCTCCATGCTGCCGTGGAAATCCAGGTGATCTTGGGTGAGGTTGGTCCAGACGGCAGCGGCAAAGGCACAGCCCCACGCCCGATCCTGGGCCAAAGCGTGAGAGCTCACCTCCATCACCGCCACCTCGGCGCCGGCTTCCTTGGCCTGTCTCAGGCTGCGCTGCAGCTCTAGGGGAAACAGGGTGGTGTGGGGTGTAACTTCATAGTGGCCTGGCCAGCGGTTGTAGAGGGTGCCCAGCAGGGCTACAGGACGGCCAGCAGCCTGCAGCAGATGCTCGATGAGATGGGTGGTGGTGGTCTTGCCGTTGGTGCCAGTTACCCCCACTAGGATCAGTTGGCGAGCTGGAAAACCGTAGAAGGCCGCCGCCACCTGGGCCACGGCTTTGTTGAGGCCGACGCGAGGCAAAACCAGAAGGGGCTGACTCCCCCATTCAGCCTCTCCGCTAACCTTCTTCCAAGCCTCCTGGGAAAGAAGGGCCGCTACCGCTCCTCTAGTGAGCGCTTCCCCGACAAACTCGCCGCCATCGACGCGGGATCCCAGCATCCCCAAAAACAGATCCCCCGCCTGCACCTGGCGGGAATCGGCGCAGAGGCCTTTTACCCACACCCCCTCTAGGGATCCCTGGACCAATTGGGGTTGGATTCCGGCCTGTTCTAGCAATTGACCCAGACTTCTCATGCTTTTGCCACTCCCCACCGCTTTGCTGGTTAGGGTAGCTGCTAACTGCAGCCTAGGCCAGGGCCTCCTCCAGCTTTTGCTTAGCCCAGAGGGTAGCGTAGAGCCCCTGCGGGTCGGCCAGCAGCTCGGCATGGGATCCCTGCTGCACAATGCGACCTTTGTCCATGACCCAGATTTGATCTGCCTCCACCGCCACCGTGAGGCGATGGGTGATAAAGAGCACCGTCTTCTGAGCCGTGGCCTGGCGCAGGTGGCGAAGAATGGCCTGGGCGGTCTGGTTGTCCACGCTGGAAAGACAGTCGTCCAAAACCAAGATTGGCGCATCCATTAGCAGAGCCCGGGCGAGAGCTACCCGCTGTCGCTGGCCGCCGGAAAGGGTAATGCCCCGCTCTCCCACCAGCGTGTCGTAACCCTTGGGGAAGTTGAGGATCTCGGCGTGGATGTGGGCGGCTTTGGCGGCCCATTCCACTTCCCAGTCTTCAGCGTCCGGCTTGCCGTAGCGGATGTTATCCCGAACCGTGGCGCTGAATAGAAAGCTCTCCTGGGGCACATAGGCGATGGCCCGGCGCAGGGATCTCAGTTGGATCTGGGTGATGTCCTGTCCGTCCAAAAACAGTTGCCCCGGCTGGATCTCCAGCAGGCGAGGAAGGGCATTGGCCAGGGTGGACTTGCCCGCCCCAATTGGCCCCACCACCGCCACCAGTTGGCCCGGCTCGAGACAAAAGTGCAGATCCTGTAGAGCTGGCGCTGGGGATCCTGTGCCGGTGTAGGCAAAAGTTAGACCCCTAGCCTCGATACGTCCCTGCACCTTCTCCAAAAGGAGAGGCAAAGCCTCCGGGGCATCGCGGATGGTGGGCTCTACCCGCAGCAAGGCGTCAATCCGCTCCAGGCTAACCTGGCCTCGCTGGTAGGCGGTAAGGGTAAAGCCCAGCAAAGCGGTGGGAAACACCAGCCGTTCTACGTAGAGGGTGAGCGCCGAGAAATCCCCAATCGTCAGCCGCCCCGCGGCAATCTGGGGCCCGCCCACGGTGAGCAGCAACAACAGGCTGAGGCTAACCAAAGCCACCAGAGAAGGGAACAGCAGGTTGCGGGTGAGGGCCAAGCGCAAATTGGCCTGCAACAAGCGGTCATTGCGGCGACGAAACTCCTGCTGCTCGTGCTCTTCCTGGGCGTACACCTTGATCGAGGTGATGCCGTTTACGTCCTCCTGGATGAGATCGCTGAGATCCGCCAGCTCCTGCTGCACCTGAAGCTGCTCCTGCTGCAGGCGGTTGCTGCTTAACTTCACCAGCACCAGCATCACCGGAAACACCGACAGGGCCAGAGCGCTTAGACGCGGCTCAATAGCAAACATGGCCGGCAGCGTACTGCCGTAGGCAAAGATCGTGTTGGCCAAGTTAAGCAGGGCAAAGCCCAACAGGCGGCGGACATTTTCCACATCGCTGGTGATGCGGGTGAGGATGTCCCCGATGGTCTGCTGGGCAAAAAAATAGGAAGGCTGCAGGGTGAGCAAATGCTCGAAGATGGCCTGCTTGAGGCGAAACTCCACCTGCCGTCCTGCCCCAAACATCCACACCCGCGAGGCAATGCGAATAACCATCATCAGGGTGGAGACACCCAACACCACCAGGGCGTGGAGGGCGATGCGGCTGGGCGCCAGGGTGGCCAGGTTCTGGCTGAGATCATCAACGGCCAGCTTGACATACCAGGGCAGGAACACCCCCAGGCTGTTGACCACCAGCAGGGAGGCAATGCCCAACACCACCTGCTGCCAGTGGGGGCGTAGATAGTGAAGCAACTGTTGCCAGTGGGATCTGGCCACTCAGGTGCTCCTCAAGCCTTTTCCCACTCTAGCGCTGGGCCGGATCCCCCTGGTAGGGATCAGGCTAGAACCTGGGCTGGGGCCTGCTGCGCCAAGAGTTCCACCTGCTGTCGCGCCCAGGCATCCACTGCCAGAATGTCCTCCAGGCTGGGATTGGCAATGACCTGATGCCGCTCGCACACCTGCTCCAAAAGGCGAGGGATATCCAGAAAGCGGATGCGCTCTTGCAGAAAGAGGTTCACCGCCGCCTCGTTGGCCGCATTCAACACCGCTGGCAGGGTTCCTCCTGCCCGCCCAGCAGCATAAGCCAGTTGTAGGCAGGGGTACTTGCGGTGATCCGGCGCCCTAAAGGTAAGGGATCCCAGCTTTACCAAATCAAGAGGCTCCCAGGGGGTGGAGAGGCGCTCCGGCCAACTGAGGCCGTAGAGAATGGGCAGGTGCATATCCGGCCAGCCCAACTGGGCCAGAACAGAAGTATCTGCCAGCTCGACCAAGGAGTGGACAATGCTCTGGGGGTGGATGAGGATCTCGATCCGGTCATAGTCCAGGCCAAACAGCCAGTGGGCCTCGATCACCTCCAGGCCCTTGTTCATCAGGGTGGCTGAATCAATGGTGATCTTGCGCCCCATCACCCAGTTGGGGTGTTTGAGAGCATCGGCCAGCGTCGCCTGATCCAGTTTCTCCACCGGCCAATCGCGAAAGGCTCCCCCTGAGGCGGTCAGCCAGATGCGGCGCAGGGATCCCGCTGGCACTCCCTGCAGACATTGAAAGATGGCCGAATGCTCCGAGTCCACGGGGATGAGCTTCACGCCGTGCTTTTGCACCAGGGGCAGCACCACCGGACCGCCTGCCACCAGGGTTTCTTTATTGGCCAGGGCAATGTCCTTGCCGGCGCGGATGGCAGCCAGAGTAGGCAACAGGCCAGCACAGCCGACGATCCCCGCCACCACCCGCTGAGCCTCGGGGTGGGCCGCCACCTGACACAGCCCCTCCATTCCTGACACCAACTCTGGCAGGGGCCGCAGGCCGCTCAGCAGGGATCGCAGCTCCGGCAGCAGCTCCTCCCGCCCGATGGCTACAATTTGAGGCCGAAACCGCCGCACCTGCTCGGCCAGAAGAGTGACGTTGCTGTGGCTGCTCAAGCCAACAACCCGAAAGCGATCAGGATACTGAGCCACCAAGTCCAGGGTTTGGGTGCCGATGGAGCCGGTGGAGCCGAGCAGGGTGATGGCTTGCATACTTGTAAGGATCCCTTTGCACCTAGCTAAAGAGCGTAACACTCTTTCAGCGCAGACTCACCCTCCTACAGCCTGCCCAAACAAGGAGTCTTGGAGGCTGGGCGCAGGAGTCCCAATCTTTAGGCTTCCTCGGTTAGGATATACTTGGCTAGCGTAACCGTCTAGCCTTGGAGAATGACCATGCTTTATCCTTTGCGCTCCCATTTTCCCTTTGGCCTGTCCCACTTTTGGTCTGTTCTGGTGGGGTTGGGTTTGGCCCTGAGCATAAGTGCCTGTGGTGGTGGGGGTTCCCCGCCGCTTCCAGCCCCTCCTGCAGGGCGCATCGAGGGATCCCATTTCGACGATCTCAACGGCAATGGTCTGTGGGATCCAGGGGAACCAGGGCTGCCGGGCATCACCACCTTTCTGGACTTGAACAGCAATGGACGCCTCGATCCAGGGGAACCCAGCACTGTCAGCGATGCCAACGGCAACTTTCGTTTCTCCAACTTGTCCCCCGGCACCTACCACGCCACTGCCCTTTTGCCGCCAGGGCGGGTGTTCACCACGCCGCACTCAGGGTTGGCGCGGGTTGTCGGCGGTAGGCCAGCTCAGCCGGAGGAGGCCTTTCCCTGGATGGTGGCTTTGCTGAGGGCAACTACGCCGGATCCTTTTCAGGCGCAGTTTTGCGGGGGATCTCTAATTGACCCGGAGTGGGTGCTCACCGCTGCCCATTGTTTTTTCCTCAATCAAGGCGAGCAGGATGTGAATGAAGGCAACCTGGATGTGTTGTTTGGAACCACCCGTCTGCAATTGGGCGCTGGCCAGCGAATTCGGGCTGCGGAAATTGTTATCCACCCCAACTACGACCCCGTACGAGGGGGACAGGGGGGGAATGACATTGCCCTGGTGCGCCTCTCTCGGCCAGTGGACCTGCCTACCCTGCCGCTGGTGCAACCCGACCAAACCAACCTGACTGCCCCTGGTACTTTCGCCACCATCCTTGGCTGGGGAGTCACCTCCCCCCATCGCGAGGACGAGGATCCGGATCTCGGCAGCTTGCCCGTGGCTCTACAGCAGGCTGAAGTTCCCATTGTCCACAACGAGGTGTGCAACGCGCCCCAGTCTTACGACGGCACCATTCTAGACACCATGCTCTGCGCCGGTTTTCCTGAGGGGGGTGTGGATACCTGTCAGTTCGATAGCGGCAGCCCTTTGCTGGTGCCCAGCGACGCTGGCTTTGCCCTAGCCGGGATCGTCAGCTTTGGCCGAGGTTGCGCCCAGCCCAATCTCTATGGGGTGTATACACGGGTATCCAGCTTTGTCGGGTTTGTGGAATCGGTGATCGGCAGGGCCCCCAGGCGAACAACGGCCTCCGTGATGGTGAACTTACGGGAGGGGGAGGTAGCTTCTGGGATTACCTTTGCCAGCCGTGCCCAGTAGTCGCCATTGGCGGGCAAGAGATAGTTTAGGATAGAGACCGTGACAACTCCAGTTAATTCAGGAAGGAGACGATCTCTCTATGACCCAGGTGACAATCGGCGAAAACGAAGGGATTGAGTCGGCGCTGCGTCGCTTTAAGCGCCAAGTTGCCAAGGCGGGCATTTTGCGGGATCTGCGCAACCATCGGCACTTTGAAAGCAGCCTGGAAAAGCGCAAGCGGAAAGCAGTAGCAGCCCGTCGCAATCGCCGTAAAGCTGCCAATTGACAACTTGCCTCAGAGCTGCAATCGAGAACAAAGCTCCCCCTCTCTTACCTGGAGGTACCTGGAGGAAGACTGTCATGGCAAAGGAAGGAATCGAGGGGGAAAACTGGGCAAAACGCCTGCGCAACGGCCTGGTTGCCGCCATAGCCGTGCTTTTGGCAGCAGGTCTGTTTTTGGCCAACCAAGCGCGTCAGGCGGGCACGAGCTTGGCAGCGCTGGCGGCAGAGGCTGTGCCTTGGGAGGAAGCCCAGGCCAACGGCAAGCCTTCCCTGGTGGAGTTTTATGCCGACTGGTGCATCACCTGCCGCTCCATGGCGCCTCTTCTGGCCAACCTGAAAAAGGAATTTGCCCAGCAGATTAACTTCGTCATGCTCAATGTGGACAACCCCAAGTGGCTGCCAGAGCTAAGCCGCTATCGGGTCAACGGAATCCCTCACTTTCTCTTCTTGGACAGCCAAGGGGAAGTGGTGGGATCAGCCATTGGTGAACAGCCAGCTTCGGTTTTGCGGGCCAACTTGCTGGCTCTGGCAGCCGGGGATCCCTTGCCGCTGACCCAGCCTGGGCCAGTGTCTGCCCTGCAGCCGGGTGGGCCTGTCCTCCCCGCTCAGCCGGATCCGCGCACCCATGGCTAGGACTTGGGCGGGTGATTTGCCTACGCCCGATTTTGCCTGGCTGGATCCCTTGGTTCGCCACTTTCAACTAGGGGAGCCCGAGCTGCTCGAAGCCCTCGGTGGGGGCCTTGTTCACCAAACCTGGAAGCTCAAGGCAGGCCAGGGATCCTTCGTTGTCCAGCACCTCCATCCCCAATTTGACCCGGCGGTTACCGAAGATGGCCAGGCCATTGGCTCTTGGCTACGGCAGCAGGGCTTTCCGGTTCCCCAATTCCGCCGCGCCCGCGATGGCTCCCTGCACCTAAGCTGGGGGGGAGGGCTGTGGCGGGTTATGGACTGCCTGCCGGGCTCCTCCTACTCAACTCCTCCTGCCTGGAGCTATTTGGAGCAAGCAGGGGCGGCAGTTGGGCGCCTACATCGCCTTTTGGCCGGATGGCACTACTCTTTTCGCTTTCAGATCCCTCACTTTCACGACACGGCCTATTTTTGGCAGCAGCTCTGCCAGCGCAGCCCCGACCCGGAAATAAGGGCAGAGTGGCAATTTTTTGTCGAGACCGTGCCCAGGTTGCTTTTGCCGCCAGGACTTCCGACTCAGATTATCCATGCCGATCTCAAATTCAACAACTTTTTGTTTGACGAAAGGGGAAAATTTGCTGGCCTGGTGGATCTCGACACCTTTATGGACCACAACCTGTACGTTGAGCTAGGAGATGCCTTGCGCTCCTGGGGCCGGAGAGGGGAGGCCGTTGAGGCCGAGGCAATCCTAGCAGGGCTGCGCGGCTACGCCCAAACCGGCAACCTGCGCGCTCTGCAGCCAGAGCTCCTTCTGCAAGGGATCCAGTTGATGACGCTGGAGTTGGGGATGCGCTTTTTGCTGGATTGGTTCGAGGACTGCTACTGGAATTGGGATCCGCAGCGCTACGCCAGTCGCCGGGATCACAACCTCGCCCGCTGCCGGCGGCAGATCCGCCTCTACCAGCACCTAACCCAGATAGCACCCCAACTGTTGGAGTCCATATACGCCCTTGCTTCAGGAGAGGGAAATTGGTTAAGTTAGGGGCAACTTCCTCTTCTTTGCGTGGCTTTTATGAGCACCATTCAACTTCCCCGCTGGCTGGAATTGGCTCTGCCCTTCTTTCACCCAGTGCTGATGATTTTGGCCTCTGCCCTAGCTCTCTATACTCTCTATCTGGGTCTCCAGGTGCGGCGGCTGCGCACCGCCTCGGCGGAAGAGCGCAAGGAGTTGATTAAGGGCAAGTTTGGCCAGCGGCATTTCCTGGCGGGATCTCTCTTCTTGCTGTTGATGGTGTTTGGGGCCCTGGGAGGCATGGCCGTGACCTACATTAGAAGCCACAAGCTGTTTGTTGGGCCCCACCTGCTGGCCGGCCTGGGCATTGTAGCCCTAGTAACCACCTCTGCTGCTTTGGCACCCCTGATGAAGGATGGCCAAAAGGTCTGGGCCCGCAATGTCCACCTGCTGCTCAATGTGGTGATCTTGGGGATCCTGGGCTGGCAGGCGGTAACCGGCTTTCAAATCGTGCAGCGCATCGTCAACCAGATGCTAGCCTCTCCTCAGGTAACCTAGCCCTTTTCCAGCCAAGGGCAGGGAAGGCGTCCATACCATGATGGACGCTATCTCTTTGGATAAGGCTTCTTTCCCAGGTACTCAGCCCTAGCAAGCGGTTCTCCCATGCCTGGTAGCCCCCTCCCCAGTTGGGTCAAGCGCTCTATCGGCAAGGCCAGCGATATCTCGGCAGTTCAGCGGGTGATCAAGCAGCGGGGACTGCACACCATCTGCGAGGAGGGACGCTGCCCCAATCGGGCCGAGTGCTACAGCCAAAGGACTGCCACCTTTCTGCTGATGGGCGGGATCTGCACCCGCGCCTGTTCTTTCTGTCAAGTGGCCAGCGGACGGCCTGCTCCCCTCGACCCGGAAGAGCCGGAAAAGGTGGCCGAAGCGGTGGAGCTGCTGGGGCTGCGCTATGTAGTGCTTACCTCGGTGGCCCGCGATGACCTGCCCGACCAGGGATCTGGCCGCTTCGTGGAGGTGATGGAGGCCATCCGGCGGCGCTGTCCTGGGATCCAGATCGAGGTGCTTACCCCTGACTTTCGGGGGGATCGCGACTGCATTGCCCGGGTGGTGGCGGCCAGGCCAGCCTGCTACAACCACAACATTGAGACGGTGCGGCGGCTGTCGCAGGCAGTGCGGCGCAGTTCTGGCTACGACCTATCCCTGCGGGTTTTGCAAACCGTGAAGGAGCTGGATCCGAACCTGCCCACCAAGTCCGGCCTCATGCTAGGGCACGGGGAGACCCGCGAAGAAGTGTTGGAGACATTTCGGGATCTGCTGGCAGTGGGGTGCGAGCGGCTCACCCTGGGGCAGTACCTACAGCCTTCCTTGGCCCACCGCCCAGTGCAGCGCTACTGGACGCCAGAGGAGTTTGCTGAGCTGGGCGAGATTGCCCGCCAGATGGGGTTTCGCCAGGTGCGCTCTGGGCCCTTGGTGCGCAGCTCCTACCACGCTGCCGAGATGGGGCAGGACTAGGCCCCCTAGACCTTGGCAGCTAGCTCTTTGCTGCCCACGAGATCCCGCAGGACGGCCCCCAGGCCAAACCCTTCGCTGACCCAGCGGCTCAACAGGGGCGGCGTCAGGGATCCCAGACGGTATAGGCTTGCCCCTGCCACCACTCCCGCCAGGAGACCGTTGCCCCAACTGCCCCCCAGCCAGGTGCCTAGCCCTTCGGCCAACAGCAGCAGCATGCCATTAAGCAGCAGCGGTCGCCCCAAGTCCTCTAGAGCCCTGCGGAGGGATCCCCAGGGCAGGCGCAGCCGCATCCCCAAGCCCAACAGCCACAGACTATCCAGGAGGGGCGCAAGCAGCAGATCCAAGCCCAGGGGCGCTAAGCCCACGGCAACCCCCTTGCCAAGGGCGCAGGCTGTACCCCACTGCTCCAGATGGCGGGCGTGATACTGCCACTGCTTTTGCCAAAGCTGAGCCTGGAGGCGCTCCAGCCGCTTCAGCCCATTGAGGGCCAGGAGGGACTCCGCCTCCGTCTGCAAAATCTCCACAATTTGGCCTTGCAGAGCTTCGATCTGGGGGGCAGGTCGCTCCCAGTCCAGGGTGACGCGGCCATCTGGCCAGTGGGTGCGGACTTTCTGGGGTTTTGGGCAAGCGGACACTGTCAGGATCTCCTGCGGCGACACCCAGCCCAGGTGGCGGCTAATTTGTTCGCGAATTGCCTGCAGCTCCGCCTCCGAGTAGAGATCGCACTTATTCAACACCAGCAGGAGGGGCTTGTGCAGGGTGCGCAACTCCAGTAGCGCCTGGTACTCCAGCTGGGTCAAGTCGCCGGCGATTACAAACAGGATCAAATCCGCCGCCCGGGCCACCTCCCAGGCCAACTGCTCGCGCGCTTCTCCGTTGACCTCGTTTAAGCCAGGCGTATCGATGAGCCGCACTTGCCAAGGGATCCCTGGCCCCGGTCGCCACAGCAGCGATTGCGGCTTTTGAGTCACGCCATTTAGGGGCCCCACTTCCAGCCGAGCCTCGCCAACTAGGGCATTCACGACTGCTGACTTGCCGCGGTTGACCAGCCCAAACACGGCAATGGAAAATAACCGCGCCCTCAGTCGCCTGCGCAGAGCAGACAGAGCCTTCAGCTCCGGCTGCAGGTCGGGACGCTTGGCCAGCGGTTGCCAGTGATCCCAGCAGCGCTGAAAAACCGTTTCGGCTTGGGCTAGGGGAGTGGTCATCGACAGAAAATCACTCCAAAGGGAATTGGCCACCGCAGCCCAGCTTCCCCCCCAGCGAAGGGAAGTTAGGTGGGATCGGCCACTTGGAGAATGGGGCATGATTATTTGTAGCGTCAACACTCCCCAAGTGGCTCGAGGAGCTTTCTGTATGCTCTACCGCTTTCCCAAGTCCCTGCGCTGGCTGCGGCTGGGGGGATCCCATCGCTCCAAGCAAGAACGCCAGATCGTGCGCAGCCTACTAGCCTTTGCTGGGGCCCTGCTGGCCGTGGACATTCTGCTTTTAGGTGCTCTCCACTAGGGCATTTCCCTGTTTCTTGGAAAGAAGCGCTATCATGGAAGTCCACGGGTTAAACTCCCCCGAGAGCTTTGTAACTCCTACGAGGCAGGTCGGATGGATTGGGTAGAAAAGGTTCTCGAAAAGATCCGCGAGTGGGTGGAACGTGTCATTGACGCTTTGCTGGGAAGTCCTCAGCCCCAACCTGCACCCATTCCGGTAGAAAATGGATCCCCTCGTCGTCGTTAATCCGACCGCCCTAGCCACCAGCGGCGAGCTTTTGAGCATCTTGGTGTTGCACGGCCCCAACCTTAACCTACTGGGGGAGCGGGAGGTCAGCATCTACGGCTCAGTTTCCCTGGAGCAGGTGGATCAGGCTCTGCATCGGCAAGCAGAGCTGCTGGGGGTAAAGCTGGAGATCCTCCAGTCCAACCATGAGGGAGTGCTCATCGACGCCATTCACCGCGCTCGCCAGCAGCATGCCGGCATTTTGATCAACCCAGGCGCCTATACTCACACCAGCATTGCTCTGCGCGACGCCATTGCCGCTGTGGGATTGCCTACTGTAGAAGTTCACCTAAGCAACATCTACCGCCGCGAGCCTTTCCGCCAGCACTCCTACATCGCGGCTGTAGCCCTTGGGCAAATCAGCGGATTTGGGGCCCATAGCTACTTGCTAGGACTACAGGCGCTCGTGCAACACCTGCGGATGCCAGCAGCCTAGCTAACTTGGTTGGAGAAGCAGGTGAGCCTTCTTTTGGCTATCCTACGCGATAGCCAGGCTCAACTCATTGACCCCCATGCTGACGTTACAAGCTGTGGCCGAGCTGCTGCAAACCCCTCTGCAAGGGGATCCTCAGCTGTTGAGCTGGCCGGTTCAGACCCTCTGCACCGACAGCCGCCGCTTGCAGCCCGGGTCGATCTTTGTTGCCCTCAAGGGAGAGCGCTTTGACGGGCACGATTTCATTCCCCACGCCATGAGCAAAGGGGCCATTGCCGTCATCAGCCAGCAGCCGGTGGCTGCACCTCACTTTCGGGTTCCAGATACCCTAGCTGCCTACCAGCGCCTAGCCAGAGCCTGGCGGGAGCAGTTTGCCATTCCCGTGGTGGCCATCACCGGCTCAGTGGGCAAGACCACGACCAAGGAAATGCTGGCGGCTGCCCTCTCCCGCTACGGCAGCGTTCTCAAAAGCGAAGCCAACCACAACAACGACATCGGCGTGGCCCAGACACTGCTGCAGATGCGACCTGAGCACCAGTTTGCCGTGCTGGAAATGGCCATGCGCGGCCCCGGCGAAATTCGCCGCCTGGCCCAGACGGCTCAGCCTACCCACGCCTTGATTACCCATATCGGCACTGCCCACATCGGCAGACTGGGATCCCGCGAGGCCATTGCCGCCGCCAAGTGCGAGCTGCTGCAAGAGCTAGGCCAAGGGGGAGTGGCTCTGCTCAACGGTGAGGATCCCTTGCTGCTGGCCACTGCCGCCAGGGTGTGGTCGGGGCCAACCCTCACCTACGGCCTTGACCAAGGTGAGCTGCGAGGGCAGTGGGATCCGCAGGCGCAGACGGTTACCGTGGAGGGCTTGACCTTGCCGGTGCCCCTGCCAGGCAGGCACCATGCCCTCAACTGGATGGGGGTGCTGGCCACTGTGCGCAGCTTGGGGTTGGATTGGGAACGCCTGCGAGAGCCTATCCTCTTGCCCACGCCCCTGGAGGGGCGTAACCGCCACCTCAAGCTGGCAGGAGATGTGGAAATTTGGGATGAGACCTATAACGCCTCGCCAGAGGCCATGATCGCGGCTCTCCAGCTTCTGGCCCAAACCCCCGGAAAACGGCGCTGGGCCATTCTCGGCCCCATGCGGGAGCTGGGGGAGCATGCCCCTCACCTTTACGCAGAGGTGGGGCGCGCTGCTGCTCCTTTGGGGTTGGAGCGGCTTTTGCTTTTGGATCCCGAGGGGGAAATGCAGCCGCTCATTGAGCAGAGGCCAGCGGCTCAGGTAGAGCGCTGTAGGGACGAATCAACCCTGTTGGAAATCTTGCTGCACCAGGTGCAGGCGGGGGATCGGCTGCTATTTAAAGCAGCGCGAGCCATCCAGTTGGAGCGGGTGCTGCAGCGCTTTTTGCAGGCCTGGCAGGCCTAGGCTAAGCTAGGAAATAGCCGCTAGCCAGACTCACCTCCCCGCTTGAGGGGAGCAGCTCAGGTTTGATCAACCCCCTTTGCCTGGACAGTATGTACTACCACAACCCTTCTCTGCGGGAGGAGCCGCGGGATCAACCTCCGGTGCTCCTGCCCTCCAGGGGCGGCCTCTCTATCTTGGACTGGCTACGCCAGGAAGGTCGCTTGCTGGAACAGCCAATTGAAGTTCCTGAGATTACCCTAGACGACGATCTCGAGGAGATTGACGACTTGATCGGCGACGACTTCGTCGAGGACTTCGAGATGGAGGAAGAGGAGTAGGTCAGAGTCAGCTGGCGCTGCGAGGCTCTGCTGGGGGGAGGATCGAAATAGAGCTAGGGGCGCTAAAGTAGAGAGAGAAGGGGCGTTGGCCGAGCGGTTTAGGCAGCAAACTCATAATTTGCCTTACACAGGTTCGACTCCTGTACGCCCCACTGGCAAAGCGATCCCCCTGGCTGAAACTGACTCGCTGCGGCGTGGAAGCTCAAGCCTAGTGGGATCTTCCCTCCCTCCAACGCTCAGGCAAGGTGGCGGGGGCTCCGTATTGGGACTGGAGCTGGCTGAGAAATTGTTCCTGCCAGGCACGCAAGTCAGCCAAAGGGGCGCCGCTGTTCATCAGGGCAAACCAAATGTCCCCCCTTTCGGTTGGCAAGACTCCCGCCAAGGTGCTGATGCCGCTGAGGGTGCCGGATTTGGCAATCATCCCCTCCGGCAACAGCCGCCGCTCCAACACTCCCCCATCTTGGCCGACGACAGCAAAAGCATCGGCTAGAGAAAGCCCTTGCTTTTCCAGAAGCAGTTGGATTGCCTGAAACAAAGCCACACTGGCCCGTGGAGAAATGCGGTTTTCCACTCCCAACCCCGAGCCGTTAACTAGCTGTAGCTCGGCAGGCGGGATCCCTGCGGCCTCACGGGCCAGTTGAGCCACCTGGTCTGCTCCCCCCACCGCCGTGGCCAACATCTCGGCCATGGAGTTGTTGCTGTAGAGATTCATCAGCTTGAGCAAGTGAATAAGGGGGGGCGACTCATGTCTGAGCAAAACTTGGGCGTTAGCTGGGATTTGCTGGGCAATCCGCACCGAGCCCAAGATCTCCACCTGGGGCTTGGGTGTGCCGGGAGGCAAGGTTTGAAACTGGATCTGGGCTTCTGGCGGCCAGCGCCGCGCATCCAGCCCCCGCTGCAGCAGAGCTCCCGAGCGGGCTACATCCAGGGAAAAGTTCATGTAAAAGCGGCCTACCACCACCAGATCCCCGCGCACTTGGCGGATCCCCCGGGCGTTGAGGGCGTTGCCCACCAAGAAGGCCTCTTCCCACACGAAAAAAGGATCCCCTCCTCCCAAAACCCAGAGATCCCCCTGCAAAACTCCCTTAGCGGTTAGGGGGCCAGTGGCCAACCAGGTGGTAACAAAGCGGTGCTGCGGGCCAAGCTGCTGCAAAGCAGCCAGGGTAGTGGCCACCTTAGTCAGCGAGGCGGCCGGCAGAGGGGTGGATCCCTGGTGCTGCCCCAAAACTTGGTCGCCTCTTTGCAGCCAAACCCCCTGCCCCCTAGGCGAAAACCCCCGCCTAGCTAACTGCGCTAGATGGATTTGCACCTGAGGTTGTAGGGATCCCGGCGAAGAGGGCAGCGCCCCTAGCCAAAGCCCTGCTGCTGAGAGCAGCCCAACCCCTGCTCTTACTCCGCGTCTCCACCGGCTCATCAACCCTCAAAGCGCCGCGAGGATAAATCCTTCAGCTGGGTAACTCCCAGCTGCTCTCTTCCCCAGACTCCACGTCGATGGTGCCAGGGGGCGTTTGCCGGTGGAAGTATCCATCGGCAACAAACAGGGGCTCGCCACAACTGGGACAAAAGAAGTGGCTGCCTTCAAGAGCTTGCGCCTCTGACCCACAGACCGGGCAGCGATCTGTCGTAATCCAGCGGCGGGCCCACCAGCGGAAGGCCAGCAGCACCAACAGCGGTAGAGAGAGCAAAAACAAAAGCAGGGCTACCAAGCCAACCATCAGCCAGCCCAGGCCGAGGCCGGTTAGCAAAGCTGCCACGGCCAGGGATCCCAGCCAAAAACCCCAGCCAGTTAGAGAAATGGAATAGGTTTTGGGCTGCTCAAAGCGCATCTTTTTCTGCCTTCCTCAATACTTGCCAACACTGCTAGGACAGGCCTTTTCCTGAGCATGGTAGCCCAAACTTGCCGCCAGCAAGATGCTGCAAGAGTAGGCTAGCTCATCCTAGGGGGACAAGCTAGACCAGACGCTGCAACTGCTCCAGGAGGGAAAACCGCTGGCAGGGCTCTTAGGGAAGCTATCAGAAGCTATTATCAATTACAGAACTTATTGACGGTCACGGCCGCGTTGCCTAGGAGTGGAGGGGCAGGGTCATGGTCTATACGGAAGAAGCTTTCAAGGCGGAGCTAAACGCGAGGGGCTGGCGAGCCACTCGGCAACGGGAGATTATCCTACAGACCTTTCAAAACCTACCCGAGGGGACTCACCTGAGTGCCGAGGAGCTGCACAAGAAGTTGCAGGAAGAAGGTCATAAAGTTAGCCTCTCCACTATCTACCGCACTGTCAAGCTAATGACACGCATGGGCATTTTGCGGGAGCTGGAGCTGACGGAAGGTCACAAACACTACGAGATCAACCATCCGGCTCCCCGCCACCACCACCATTTGGTTTGCATTAAAACCAACAAGGTCATTGAGTTTAAAAACAATGCCATCCTCAGCATCAGCCAAAAGGTGGCGGAAAAATACGGCTTTAAGCTGCTCGATTGCCAGCTCACCATCATTGGCATTAGCCCCGAGGGACAGCGCTCGATTGTGTAGCCAAAAACTTCTAAGGCTGAGCTTTGCTTAGGTTGCTCTCCGACCTAGTGGAGCAGTGCTGCCGCTGGGAGGGGGATAAGCCACCTGTTGTTACCAACTCAGCCCGTTAGCCTTGGCCGTGGACACCGTCTGCAAGCTCAAACTGGGCACTTCAGTAGATCGTGGCGCCAGTGCCGGCGACCCGAGGCCAAACCGCCCTGGCAGCATTGCTCCTACCGGGTGCAGGGGAAGAGCCCATCTGCCACTCCTCTTCAGCGGCAAGCGCAGCCCACCGCTGGTGATCCTCTAGACCTAGGACAAACGGACACTGGTTGAGATCTTGCGGTACAAGCCGCACGCTGTGTAGCACAGCAAGTAGGGGGAGAATCCCCGCCTTTCAGGGCTGAGGAGAACGTCAACCCCCTACTGCGGGAGATGACTATGAACGAGCAGGAAGTGGCGCACTGGCTGGAGAGGGCCCTGGCCGATCTGCGCCTGAGAGTCCAAGTCAAGGCCCAGCCCCTCCAAGACAGCCCTGGGGACTATGCTTTGGTGGTCATGCTCAATCGCCCTGCCCATGCTGCCCTCAACTACGAGCAGCTAACCGCTTGGTTCCGGAAGGCTGTAGCTAGCCGCTACCCCCAAGTCAAGCGCTTAGCTCTCTACAGTCGCCCTATGGGTCAGCAGCAGGCTGACTGGAAGACGCAGGTGAGACTGGGGCCAGGGCTAGCCACAGAAGGGACTCTGCAGCCAGATCTCAGCCACTACTGCTTTGTCCTAGACCGCCAGTTGCTCACTGCCGACCTGCCCCAACCCTCCAGCGTGGTGCGCCAGGCAGTCTTGGGTTTTCACGGCCTCACTTCTGGGCAAAAAGAGGAGGTGCTGCCCCCTACTGCCCACCTTGTTTCGCAACCCCAGCGCTGTCTCCACGGTGACGCTGTCAGTGGAAGCATCTCTGTGGCTGGAACCTCTGAAGAGTCTTAGCCCCTATGAGCTGCGCCTGCTGAGCATTTGGCTAAGCCGCTACTGTTTCAGCCCTAGCCGCACCTTGGCTGATTTGGATCCCGCCGCCTCAGGCCGCAAAACCGGCCAGGCAAAACGCAACTATCGCGCTCCCCAAGGGGGGGTGGCGCTGGTTTTGGCCAGCTTTGCCGGCAACCTGACAGTGGCCGCAGGCCTGACCCTAGGCCTATTGTTTGGCATGGTGTTTGTGCTGGCCCTGGCTGTTTTCGGCACCCTGGAAGGAGGGCTCTCTTTCGGCTCTTTCCTTCTCGCCGTTTTGCTTGCCCTGGCCTTCAACGCCCTAGTCTTCTTTTTGTCCCCCTGGGTGATGGACTGGATCCAGCAGAGCCTCTACGGCACCCAGTGGGTGAGCTTGGGGGAAATTGAGCGCCGCAGCCCCGAAAGCGCGGAGGTGATTGAACGCGTCTGCCGGCAGCACAAGCTAAAGCAGCCGAAGCTGGGTCTGATCCCCGATCAAAACCCCACCACCTTCACCTATGGCAGCCTGCCCAATAACGCCCGCATTGTTGTCAGCGAGGGCCTATTTACCTACCTGGAAGATGAAGAGGTGGCCACGGTCTATGCCCACGAGCTGGGGCATGTTATCCACTGGGATTTCGCTGTCATGACCCTAGCTTCCACGCTATTGCAGCTCCTCTACCTTCTCTATGTCTATGTGCGCGATCGCGGGAGCAGTGAGGGCCGTAACCGCAGAGGGGGGAAAAACCTGGCTTTCCTGGCGCTGGTGGCCTACCTCTTCTACGTGGCTGGCTCCTATTTGGTGCTGTATCTGTCGCGGGTGCGGGAGTACTTTGCCGATTACTTTGCTGCCGAAACCACCGGCAACCCCAATGCCCTTGCACGGGCTCTGGTGAAAATTGCCTTGGGCATTGTTCAGGAGGGAGAGCGGGAGCAGGACGAGGAAACTCGTCGGCGCAGCACCCGCCTGTTGGAGGGGATGCGGGCCTTGGGGATCTACGACGCCAAGGCAGCAGGGACGGTGGGGACAGCCTACCGGCTTGCTTCGGATCCCAGCCAGGTGGGCAGGGTGTTTTTGTGGGATCTGTTTAACCCCTGGGCCTGGTGGATGGAGCTGAACTCCACCCATCCCCTCACCGGCAAGCGGGTGCGGGCGCTAGCCACCTATGCCGAGCAACTGGATCTGCCGGTGGAGTTCGATATGGCCAGCGTGGTGGCCCAAGGCAAGCAGCTCAACCGCCAGCAGCTCTATGGCAGTTTCCTCCTAGACATGCTGCTGTTGAATGCCGAGTGGCTGGGAGCAATCTTGGGAATGGGGCTTGGGATCCCAGCTCTACAGGCAGGATCTTACGGCATGTTTGCCGGCCTGGCCCTGGCGGGAGCCAGCCTGGGCCTGCTGCTGAAGATGCCAGTGATGTACCCCAGCTTGGAGAACCCGCCGGCGTTGACGGTGTTGAAGGCGCTGAGCAACCCCTACACCAGCCCCTTGCGCGGGTTGCCAATGCAGTTGCAGGGGCGGGTAATTGGGCGGGGGAATCCGGGCTATCGCCTTGGCGCCGACCTCAAGTTCCAGGATGAGACGGGGATGATGTTCTTGCGCTACGCTTCCCGCTTTGGGCCACTGGGCAACTTCCTGTTTGGGGCCAGGCAGGCCGCAGGGCTGATCGGCAAAGAGGGAACAGTGGTCGGGTGGTTCCGGCGGGGGGTGGCTCCCTATCTGGATCTGTCCCGCTTCCAGAGCCGCTATGGCGAAGTGGTGACCAGCCACCCTCCTTTTGGGCAGGCGGTGCAGGTGGCACTGGGCTTGCTTGGTGCCCTGCTGTTGATGGCCTTTTCCCCTTTCTAGGGGGCCTGCTCAGGAGGCAGTCGCTTGCTCACCGGTAGCACGGGCGTAGTCGTCGCTGAAGCGGACAATGTCGTCTTCGCCCAGGTACTGGCCGTTTTGCACCTCGATGATCACCAACGGGATGACACCGGGGTTTTCCAGGCGGTGCTTGGTGCAGGGGGGCACGTAGGTAGACTGGTTGGTGGTGATCAGCCGCTCTTCGTTGCCGCAGGTTACTTTGGCGGTGCCGGCAACGACGATCCAGTGTTCGCTGCGGTGGTAGTGCATCTGCAAGCTAAGACGACGCTTGGGCAGCACCACAATCCGCTTGATTTTGTAGCCAGGGCCCTCGTCCAGCACCGTAAAGCTGCCCCAGGGGCGAGTTTCCGTATTGCTCTCGAGGAGCTTGTGAAAAACTTCAGCCGAGAAGGTGGCTGGCAGTTTTTCCTCTGAGGGCATGGGGGAATTAGGGGTTTCTAGCATAGGCTGCTCTCCTGGGCGCCCTGCCTTCAGCTTATCCTACGGAGCTGGAAAGTAGCCCAACTCCCCTCAAGTCTTGTGGGATCATGGAGAAGTCTCCTCATCTTGCTCCTCCATGCGTTCCTACCCGGTTCACATCCACGACCGCCAGAAAGACGCCCACTATCTCATCCAGGTGCCCGCCGACCAATATATCCTGGAGGCTGCCGAAGCCCAAGGGATCCAGCTTCCCTTTGCCTGTCGCAACGGTGCCTGCACCACCTGTGCGGTGCGGATCCGGCGGGGATCCCTCTACCAGCCGGAGGCAATGGGGATCTCGCGGGAGCTGAAGGAGCAGGGCTACGGGCTGCTGTGCGTGGGCTATGCCCGCTCCGAGCTGTGGGTGGAAACCCAAGACGAAGACGAGGTCTACGAGCTGCAGTTTGGCCGCTACTTTGGCCAGGGGCGGGTACGAGCGGGGATCCCCATCGACGATGAGTAATTTCTCTGCCTCAGTTGCCTCTAAAGACCTGTTGCCGGATCCCCGGCCTTCGCAACCTCAGGGCTGGCTGTTGGGGTCGGCGGCCCTGATCCCAGTCAACCTGGCCCCTAGTCTGTTGCTGGCGGCGGTGGGGACGGTGCAGAGCTATGGCCGCTACTGGGAGCAGATCCGGCGGGATCCCTTGTTGGGCTTGGCGGGCCTGCTGAGCGCGGCGGCAGTGGCAACGGCGCTGCTGGGGGAAGACTGGCGGCTGAGCTTGCCGGGGATGTTTAACTACTGGCCCTTTCTGCTGATGCTGCCGGCCTTTGGGGCAGCGCTGGCCGATCCTGAAAGTCGCCGGCGCCTAGCGCAGGTGTTGGTGCTGGGCAGTGGGCTGATGCTGCTGTTGGGCTGGGGAGAGGTCCTGTGGGGGTGGCAGGGCCATCTCTTCTTGGGGCCGCTCTGGATTACGGGAGTGGCTGGCGGGGAGCGACCGGCAGCGGCCTTTACCTCCCCCAACCTCCTGGCCATTTACCTAGTGATCCACCTGTGCTTGGCGGCAGGGCTGTGGGGGGTAACTCGATCCCGCCTCACCCGAGCAGGGCTAGTGGCGATGCTGGGGCTGGGATCTCTGCTGTTGCTGCTGACAGCCTCCCGCAGCGGCTGGGGGGCAGGGGGATTGGCTCTACTCATTGGGTTGGTGCTGCGGCGCTGTTGGTGGGGGATCGCCCTCTTGGCCGGCCTGGGGCTAGCCAGCTTGGCGGCGGCTTTGGATTGGCCCGGCTGGCGGGCAGTTGTGCCTTCGTTGATTTGGAGCCGTCTGGCGGACACCTGGGATCCCCAGGCCCCCCACTTTAGCTCAACCGCCAACCGCCTCGATGCCTGGCGCTTTGCCCTGCAGATGGTGCGGGAGCGGCCCCTGACCGGCTGGGGCTGGCAGAGCTTTCCCGAGCTCTACAATGCCCAGGACCCGCCCGAGCTGCTAGGCCACTGCCACAACTTGTACTTGCACTTGGCGGCGGAAGGCGGGATCCCTCTGCTGCTGGGCTATCTGGCCTTGTGGGGCTGGATCTTGGCGCGGGGCTGGCGAGCCTGGCGTTGTTCCCAGGAGGGGCTCCTTCTGGGCATGGTGCTGGCCCTAACAGCGTTTTTTGCTGCCGGGATAGTGGACGTGGTGATCTTGGATGGCCGCCTTCACCTGTTGATGACCTTGCTTTTGGGGGCCGTTTGGGGAGCCAGCCTCAATCCGCTCCACAGCGAGCAAAATGGAGTTCCAGCGGCTCCCTTCCCAAGCCAGGTGTCCCAGCCAATGCCACAATAGAGTTTCGTCCTTGCGTTTTCTGGGATTACTCTGTTTATTCTGTCTCGGTTGCCGGATTTTCTTGCGTATCGATTGGATTGTCTCACCCACGATTGACTCACGTCCCCCCTCATCCAATCTCCCCTTTTCCTCGGAGAGAGGGGATGGGAGGTGAGAGCATGCCTCTCCAGAAGGGGAGTAAAAAGCTGTTGCTAACCCATTTCCGAAAAAGTTCAGTGGTATCTGGAGTGCCCCACCTTCTTCCATGGAGCAGCCAATCCCCTTGCTGGCCCCTGATCCCATCAAGCCAGGGGATCTCCTATCCCTGGAGATCACCGACCTAACTCCCGAAGGAGATGGCATTGCCCACACGCTTGGCTACGGGCGGGGACGGGTGGTGTTTGTAGCCCAAGGCGTGCCCGGGGATCGGGTGGTGGCCCAGGTTCTCGAGATCAAGCGCAACTACCTGGTCGGGCGAATTCGTTCGCTCGTTACTCCCTCGCCGCACCGAGTGCGTCCAGCCTGCATTGTTGCCGACAAGTGCGGTGGCTGCCAGTGGCAGCACGTCAGCTACGAGCAGCAGTTGGCCACCAAGCAGCAAATTCTCCGCAACGCGCTAGAGCGGATTGGCGGCCTTTCCCTGCCGGAGCCCGTCCCCATTTTGGGATCCCCGCAGCCGCTGCGCTACCGCAACAAGGTCACCTACCCCATTGCCAAAGCAGAGGGCCAGCCGCTGCGCATGGGCTACTACCGACGGGGCAGCCACCGCTTGGTAAACCTCAACCAGTGCCCTGTCCAGGACGAGCGACTGGACGTGTTCCTGAGGGAAATCAAGCGGGATCTGCAGGAAACCGGCTGGAGTGTGTACGACGAAAGCCGCCACCAAGGCCAGTTGCGCCATCTGGGCCTGCGCATTGGCCGCCGCACCCGCGAGGTGCTTCTCACTCTAGTGAGTTGCAGCCGCGACCTACCTCACCTGGAAAGGTGGGCCAAACGCTGGATGCAGCGCTACCCCGACTTGGTGGGGGTCTGCCTCAACCTCAACCCAGCCCGCACCAACGTCATCTTTGGCCAGCAAACGGAGGTCATTGCTGGACGGGGATCCCTGCGGGAAGAACTGGCCGGTCTTTCCTTTTGGATTGATAGCACCTCCTTCTTCCAGGTCAACACAGAGCAGGCGGAGGCCTTTTTTACCTGGATAGTGGATCAGCTCCATCTGCGCGGCGAGGAGACCGTTCTAGATGCCTACTGTGGCATCGGCACCCTAACCCTGCTCTTGGCCCAGCGGGCCAAACGGGCGATGGGGGTGGAAGTCCTGCCCGCGGCGGTGGCCCAGGCCCGCTACAATGCCCAGTTCAACGGCATCACTTCGGCCCAGTTTTTCCAGGGCGCAGTAGAAGCGGTTTTGCCGACTCTGCCTCCTGCCGATGTTGTGGTGTTGGATCCGCCGCGGCGGGGCTGCGAGCGGCAGGTGCTTGAGATCCTAAAGCAGCAACGGCCCCGGCAGATCGTTTACATTAGCTGTCATCCTGCCACCTTGGCGCGCGACCTGCAAATCCTCATGGCCGAGGGATCCTACCGCCTAACCCAATGGCGAGCTGCTGACTTCTTTCCCCAAACAGGCCATGTAGAGGGAGTGGTCTTTTTGGAACGGGTCTGAGGAACCTTGCCCAGCTTGCCGCGGAGCTGCCCTCTGGGTAGGCGCACTAGCCGGAGGCGACAAATGCTAACGTCAAAGTAAAGTTTCGCAACGGACTTTTTCCCTCCCACTCTCAATGCTTAGAGCTGGAATTGTCGGCCTGCCCAATGTGGGCAAATCGACTCTATTCAACGCTCTCTGCGAAAATGCCAAAGCGGAGGCGGCCAACTTTCCTTTCTGTACCATCGAGCCCAACATCGGACGGGTGGCCGTGCCAGACGAGCGCCTGGAGGTGCTGGCTAAGATCAGTGGCTCGGCGGCCATTGTTCCCGCCCAAATCGAGTTTGTCGATATTGCCGGGCTGGTGGCTGGTGCCAGCAAGGGGGAGGGCTTGGGCAACCAATTTCTCTCCCACATCCGCCAGGTGGACGCCATCGTGCATGTGGTGCGCTGCTTTAAAGACGAGAACATTGTCCACGTGGCTGGCTCGGTGGATCCCGTGCGAGACATAGGGGTGATTAACCTAGAGCTGGCTCTAGCGGATCTGGCCCAGATTGAGCGACGCTTGGAACGGGTGCGCAAGCAGGCCAAGTCTGACAAAACGGCTCAAGTAGAGCTGCAGGCCCTGGAGAAGCTGCAGGCTGCTCTGGACGAGGGCAAGCCGGCTCGCCTGGTGCCCCTTAGCGCAGAGGAGGAGGTCGCCATCAAAGGCTTGGGGCTGCTCACCCGCAAGAAGGTGATCTACGCCGCCAACGTGGCAGAAACGGAGCTAGCCACTGGCAACGACTGGGTAGAGCAGGTGCGGCAAGTGGCCCAGGCAGAGGAGGCGCGTGTGGTGGTGGTCTCGGCCCAGGTGGAGGCGGAATTGGTGGAGTTGCCGCCTGAAGAGCGACAGGCTTATCTAGAGTCGCTGGGGGTGAAAGAAGGGGGGCTGAAATCCTTGATCCGCGCCACCTACGAGCTGTTGGGCCTGCGCACCTACTTTACCTCTGGTCCCAAAGAAACCCGCGCCTGGACAATCCCTGCCGGTGCCACTGCTCCCCAGGCGGCGGGGGTCATTCACTCGGATTTTGAGCGGGGCTTTATCCGGGCGGAAACGATAGCGTATGAGGATCTAGTGGCCGCGGGATCCCTGAGTGCTGCCCGAGAAAAGGGCTTGGTGCGCAGCGAGGGCAGAGACTACGTGGTTCAGGAAGGAGATGTAATGCTCTTCCGCTTCCATGTCTAGGGGCCCTTTCCTGAGAAAGCCGTTGACGCTGTAACGAAACATCACAATAATTGGACTAGATAAACAATTGCTTTAAGGGACGCATTGATGGACCTGCTGCAATACGGGCCAATGGCCTGGGTTTACCTGGCAATTTTTGCTTCCATCATCTGGTGCATCTGGGGTCGTTCGGAAGACGACATTATGTTCTAGCTCAAGCAGGAGGGATTCCTCTGCTGAAGCTACTCTTTGGCTGGCAGGGGATCCCTCCTTGTCAACCTCAGGTGATGTCCCCCCTCAATCCTCCTACTAGGACGGATACACCCAGATGCCGTGCCACTCCAAGCAGTCTGCGTCCCAACAGAGCAAGGGAATTCAGCTAGGCTCGCACTTCCTCCCTCTTGGGCAGCCGCTCTGACAGCGAAGTAGCTTACAAGAGTTATGGGCGTTACTAGCTTGATCTCCCGGCGTCCCCTGCCTGGAGCGGAACGGACAGAGGAGGGGTACTGTCTTTCTTGGCGGGGAGTGGCGGTGATGGGGGTACTCAATGTAACCCCCGATAGCTTCAGCGACGGCGGCCAGTGGGGATCCGTGGAGGCAGCCGTGCAAGCGGCCAAGGCCATGGCAGCAGCGGGAGCTCTGATTGTGGATATCGGCGGCGAGTCTACCCGGCCGGGGGCGGAGCCGGTGCCGGTAGAGGTGGAGTGCGACCGGGTTTTGCCCGTGATTCGGGCTCTAGAAGGATCCGGAATTCTCCTCAGCGTCGATACACGGCGAGCAGAGGTGGCTGCTGCTGCTCTGGCAGCGGGGGCACACATCATCAACGATGTCACCGGGCTGCGGGATCCACAGATGATGCAGGTGTGTGCCGAGAAGGGGGTTCCAGCGGTCATCATGCACATGCGGGGAGAGCCGCGCACCATGCAGCAGCTCACCGACTACGACGACCTTGAGGGAGAAGTTTTTGGTTTTCTCAAGGACCAAGCGGAGCGGGCTCTGGCAGCCGGTGTGCCCAGTGTCATTTTGGATCCTGGCCTGGGCTTTGCCAAAACCGCCGAGCAGAACATTGCCCTCCTCAGAGCCCTGCCGCGGCTAGTGGCCTATGGCTACCCCGTTTTGGTGGGAGCCTCGCGCAAAAGTTTTGTCGGCCAGCTTTCCGGCATTGCTGTGCCCAAAGAGCGGGATAGCGCCAGCGTAGCCGTACATCTCTTTGCCGCCAGCCGGGGCGCTACCCTGGTGCGGGCGCACAACGTCCCCGCCCATGTCTCCGCTCTAGCGGCTTGGGAAGGGCTGCACGGTGAGCCAAGCTAGGCTGGTGCTGCGGGGTCTTAGCTTCCATGCCCACCACGGCTATCGTCCTGAGGAGGCCCTGTTGGGGGCGCGCTTTGTAGTGGATGTGGAGCTGCAGCTTGCCTTGGTTCCCCAAGAGGATGACTTGGCCCACACCGTGGACTACGCCCAGGTGTACGAGGCAGTGCGGGAAGAGGTGACCCAGCAGCGCTACCGGTTGATTGAGACGTTGGCAGACCGGATTGCCGAGCGGCTGTGGCAGAGCTATCCCCAGGTGGAAGCCCTGACGGTGCGGGTGCACAAGCCGCAAGCCCCCCTGCCAGGGCTGTTTGACGATGTGTACGTGGAGATCGTCCGCCGTCGCTCCACCCCTCCATGAAGCCTGACCTGGCCTACATAGCTCTGGGGAGCAACCTCGGGGATCCGCTGCAGCAGTTGCGCACGGCCATGCAGAAGTTGCCGCGTCTGGGAGAGGTGGTGGCCCGCTCCAGCCTCTACCGCAGCCCCGCCCAAGGAGGGCCGCCGGGCCAGCCCGACTACCTCAACGCCGTGGTGGCCCTGGATCCCTTTCCGCCTTACCAATCCCCCCTGGAGTTGCTCAGGGCGCTGCTGGCCATCGAGCAGGAAGCGGGACGGGTGCGGCGCATACGCTGGGAGGCCAGAACGCTGGACTTGGATCTGCTGGCCATGGGCAATTGGATTCTCAACAGCCCCGCCCTGACCCTGCCCCACCCTCGCATGATGGAGCGCCCCTTCGTCCTGGCCCCCCTGTGCGAAATCAATCCCCACTGGCGCCACCCGGAAACCGGCATAGCTGCAGCCGAGGCGCTGGCTGCCCTGGATAGCTCCTGGCTCGAGCGCACCGACCTAGGCTGGGACTAAAGCTCTACAGTGCAGCCGCCATTTTGGCTGCCAGATCCACCAGCCGCGAGGCGTAGCCGTATTCGTTGTCGTACCAGGAGAGCACCTTCACTGTGCGATCCCCTAGCGTCATCGTCGACTCCAGATCCACAATTGAAGAGTGGGGATCGCCGATGATATCTGCCGAGACAATGTGCGGCGGGGCAATGGCCAGGATCCCGCGCATCGGCCCCTCAGCAGCCTCGACAAAAGCTTGGTTAACCGCCTCTTTGGTAATGGGCCGCTCAGTGCGCACCACAAAGTCCACGATCGAGCCGGTTAGGGTGGGCACCCGCAGCGCTAGGCCGTCCATCTTCCCTTTCAGGGCAGGCAAGACCTCGGCAACTGCCGTAGCTGCCCCTGTTGTGGAAGGCACAATCGACACCGCCGCCGAGCGGCCCCGGCGATAGTCCTTGGGATCCGGGCGATCCACAATGGCCTGGGTGGCAGTGTAGGCATGGCACGTGGTGAGAAAGCCCGTCTCGATGCCAAAGCGATCCAGCAAGACCTTGGCCAGCGGCGCCAGACAGTTGGTGGTACAGGAGGCGTTGGAGACGATGTGATGCCTCTCGGGGTCGTACTGGTCGTCGTTGACCCCTATCACCACTGTTAGGTCGGCACCCTTGGCAGGAGCAGAGATGATCACCTTTTTGGCGCCAGCCTCCAGGTGCTTGGCTGCTCCCTCCCGCTTGGTAAACAGGCCAGTGGACTCTATTACCAGTTCGACGCCCAGATCTTTCCAGGGCAGTTGCGCCGGATCCCGTTCTGCCAGAACTCGGATCTTGTGGCTGCCGACGTGCAGGTGGCCATCGGCAACGCTCACCGTCTGGGGCAGGCGGCCGTAGGCAGAGTCAAATTGGAGTAGGTAAGCCAGATTTTCCGGCTCGGTTAGGTCGTTAACCGCTACCACCTCCAGCCCCCGCTCTGGCTGGGAGAGCAGCGCTCGCAAAAACGAGCGGCCAATGCGACCAAATCCATTGATGGCTACCCGTGTGGTCATAGCAATCCTCCAGTAGCAGTCTAGGACGACGGGTTGGGGGCTGTAGCGCAGGAGACGCCAGTCCCCTAGAGATAGAGTGACACTCCCAGCCGCTGGAAGGGGAGGCTTAGTATAGGCTTAGTATGGCCGGCTTCTTGCAAGGCTCTAAGGCAGGGTTGCAGCAGGAGGCTGACCCGGGAATCTAGGGTCGGACTTCCCTGGCCGGGCGACTAGTTCTTCCCCCCCCAGACCCTTTGAGACGCAAGTTGATAACCGCGTTGCTTTGGGGTACGTTAGTGCAAGCGCTCCCGAAACTGGGAACACAAGTCCCGAGTCCCATCTCTATGTGAAGGAAGGAAAGCGGGAGAAGTTATTTTATTTCCCAGCCAAAGAGCGGCAACTTTTCCAGAGAGGTTGGCAGCGGCCTTAAGCCTTTATAAGACTTTTAAGACAACGAAAACAACGGCGAGGGGATCCCACCCATGGAAGCACGCAAACCTCTGAAGAAACTGGAAAATCAGATGGAGCGGGCTGTTCTGGAGATGGTGAATGAGCTGCTGCTCATGGAAAGCCAGCAGCGCTACTGCTTGTGCGAAAGATTCTGTCACGATGCCGCTGCGCTGGCCCTCAACAACCTCCAGCCCCGCTACACTACTAGTTTTGAAGGCTCTATATACACCCTAGAGGCTATCCAGGCGGATCAGGAGTTGCAGAGGCAAATTCGCCTGGAAGTGACCAAGGCCATGGAGCGGGTGGCGGCCAATCCTCTCTGTCCAGAACCTGACTGCCCCCTGCAGCTGCGCAACGCCAAGACGGTAGAGTTAGAGCTAGCCGACAGCAATTCTGAACAAGAAAGCTGAAGGGATGGACTCCATCGTCTCGTCTGCGCCAGTGGCTTTTCTAGGCCCTGCCGGAACCTATACGGAGCTAGCCGCCCTGCTGGCCTGTCCCGAGCAGCCCCACCTCCACAGCCAGGGATCCCACCCCTTGGTGCCCTACCCCACCATTAGCGCCTGCTTGGAAGCGGTGGCTGCCGGCGAGCAGGCCTGGGCAGTGGTGCCGGTAGAAAACTCCGTCGAGGGCGGCGTCTCGATGACCCTAGATGCCCTCTGGCAACTGGAAGGGCTAAGCATTCGCCAGGCGCTCATCCTGCCAATTCGCCATGCCCTCATCAGCTGTGCCTCCCGGCTAGAGCAGATTGAGCAGGTCTACTCCCACCCGCAAGCTTTGGCCCAATGTCAGGCTTGGTTGCGATCCCACCTGCCGCAGGCCACCTTGATCCCAACCCGCTCCACCACCGAAGAACTGGAGCGGCTGCAAAGCCAGCCCAAATCTGCTGTCGTCGCCTCAGAGCGGGCTGCAGAGCTCTACCAACTGCCGGTCTTGGCCTGCCCAATCAACGACCACCCGGACAATTCCACCCGCTTTTGGGTGGTGGGCCGCTGCGGATCTTCACCGGGGGGATCCCACACTTCCCTGGCCTTTAGCCTGCCCCACAATGTGCCAGGAGCGCTGCTGAAGCCGCTGCAAGTTTTTGCCGAGCGGGGCCTGAACATGTCGCGCATTGAGTCCCGCCCCACCAAGAAATCGGCGGGAACCTACGTCTTCTTTGTCGATCTGGAAAACCCGGTCGGCCAACCCTATCTGCCTGATGAGGTCATTGCGGCCTTGGAGGCCATTGCCGAGATCCTCAAACTTTTTGGCAGCTACCCTGTCCATGACCTCAGCAAGCAGAACTACAGGGATCTGCTTGGCCAAGGCAATCCGGTTTATTCGTAGCTTTGCCAGGCCTCCCAAAAAACGTAGAGAGAAACCAGGGCCAGAAAGCTGCGCAACAGTAGCCTGACCACTGCCTCGGGCAATCTGGGCAAGAGGCGGGTGCTGACCTGAACGCCGGCTAATCCCCCCATCCCCAAGATGAGGCCGGGAATCCAGAGCACGTTCTGGCGGAGGGTGCCCTCCCCAAAGCCCAGGGCGTTCGCCATCCAATCGCCCAGGCCAGCATGGCCGAAGGTGGCAGCAGCGGCTGTAATCCCAATCACACCCAAGCTGGTTTGGATGGCCACCTTGAGGGCTTCCCCCAACAGCAGGATCTGCAGCGGTACCAGGATAATGCCACCGCCAATGCCGAAAAGCCCCGCCAACAAGCCGGCAGCGCCTCCGGTCAGGATGCGGGCCAGCCAGGGAGGCATCGGGATCCTAATAGCAGAGCGGTTGCCGAGTTTCCCTGCATCGGGGGACTTCGTCCTGCCGGCCGCAGCACCTGGCCTCCCCAACCCTTGGGCGTGGGCGACCGCGGTTTTGCCCAGCTCCACCAGGTAAATGTTCGCTAGCAACAGCACCCCAAAGGCCGCTAGTAACAGATAGCCGGGCAGGTGACTGGCAAGGATTGCCCCCCCTTGGGCTGTGAACAGAGCCGGGATCCCCAGCAGAATCACCCGCTTGGGATCCAGCATTCCCCTGCGCCAGTTTTGGAAGCTGCCTGCGAGGGAGGTGAGGAGCATGGAAAAGTTGCTCGTGGCAACCGCCTGCAGCGGCGGGATCCCCAAGCTGACCTGCAAGGGCACCAGGATCGTGCCGCCGCCGATACCCAAAAGGCCGGCCAAGATCCCTGTTGCCACGCCGCCCATTGCCAAAGCTAGATTTTTTCCTACCAAGGCTTTGGCTCTCCTCCCCTAGGGAGCTACGGCAAGAAACTGCAGCGAGGCTTGGCTTCGCGCCAGGCACAGCCGTCCAGAGCAATCCGCTCCACCTCCGAGGCCAGCTTTAGGGCCTTTAGGGCCTGCTCCCCGCCCACCGAAGGCTGGCTACCGCCCCGCACACAGTTGATGAAATGCTCTAGCTCGGCATGCAGCTTATCAATAGGTTCGATATAAACCTTCTCGATAAGGCCCTCCCGCGGGTAGGGCGCCTGGCCGTAGTCGTGGCTACTGCCGCCTCCCTGGCGGTAAATCGAGATCTCGTTGTGGAGAAAATCGGCTTCCACGAGGGCATTTTTGCAGTGGACGGCGATGGTGCGCACCTTGCGGTGGGTAACCTTGCTGGCAGTGAGGGTGGCGATGGCGCCGTTGGCAAAGGTGAGGGTGGCTGTGACGTAGTCGAGATAGCCTAAGTTGGAGGCGCGGTTGCCGCTAGCAGTAATCTGGGTTACAGGGGAAGGGATCAGCTCCAGCAACAGGTCGATGTCGTGGATCATCAGGTCAAACACCACCGACACGTCGCTGGCCCGGTCGGAATAGGGGCTGAGTCGGTGGGCCTCAAAAGCCAGCGGCTCTTCGCGCTGCAAAACTTGCCCCAGCCTTTGAAAGACGGGGCTGAAGCGCTCGATGTGTCCTACCTGCAGAATGCAATTGCAGTCGGCGGCGCGGTTGACCAGGGATTCTGCCTCGGCAATACTGGCGGCAATGGGCTTTTCAATGAGCACGTGTACCCCCGCCTCCAGGCAGGCCATACCCACCTCGTGGTGAAGAACGGTGGGAACGGCGATGGCCACGGCGGCCACGTGGGGCAGCAGCTCCCGGTAGTCTTCGTAGAAGTGGACTCGATAGCGGCTGGCTACATCCAGGCCCCGCTCCACGTTGATGTCGGCCACGCCCACCACTTGCACGTCCTTCATCAGGCTAAAGACGCGAGCATGGTGCTGGCCCATGTTGCCGACCCCGATGACGCCGACAGGAACCGGCTGGCCAGGGTAACGGCGGGGAGAGTTGGCAGGACGCGGGCAGGATCGAGCCATAGGTTACCACTACCTCCACCACAAGCGCTTAACAAACCACACCCCGCCTTCCGGCAAGGAAGCCCAGCTTCTCCTAGACAAACTGCCCAAAGCTTACCATGCCCCCCTCAAATCCAGTTCAAGCCAGGAACAGGCGGCAGGCGTAGGGGTGCTCGCTCGCAGGCCTGGGGGCTAAAGCAGAAGAGCGGTGTCGGGGTGGGGCGGAACCACATGCGCGCATAAAACTGGTCTGGCCTGAGGGGAAGGCCAAACCAAACAGGGAAGAAGAAGAGAAAAGACGCCAAAACCAAGCTCACCGCCATCCAGCTCACCCGCCGCCAGAAGCGACGGTAGTGCCGCCAGCCCAGCAGCACCAGCCAGGCCAGGGCCAGGGTGCTGAATGCCAGAGCACTCATGTAGTGGTAGATGAAGACGCAGCGGCTGACGAGGAACCAGGGCAGGTAGTTGGCCGCGTAGCCAATTAAGATAAAGGCTTCCAGGCCGTGGAAGCGGCGGATCCCGCGCCAGACCAGCACCAGGATCGAGCCTGTCCCCAGCCACCACAGCCAGGGATTGCCCAGGCCATGGACTGCTCGCCACAGGTTGCCCTGACTGCTGAAGTAGTAGCCCACCGGGCGGCCCATAATTGGCCAAGACCAGGCCCCCGCCGAGGCCAAGGGGGTGGTCAGCCAAGGTCGTAGCGCTGGGAACCAGGCCACCAGGGAGCGCAAGCTGGTGGAGCAATAGGGGTGGACGGAGGTGTTCTCATCGACCACAAGATCAGCATGCAGGTGCCCGCTGTAAACCGCCTGATTGATGAGCACTAGAGAGCGAAAGTAGTTCTGGATCCCGGTCCAGCTCCAATCCAGCGTCAGCCCCTGCTGCGGGTTGAGCTGCAGGTGTGGGATCCACTGGATGGCATAAAAGGCCAGCGGCGCAAGGGCAAAGCAAAAGGCATAGTGCCACCAGCGCAGGCGGCGGATCTGGCTCAAGATCCCCAGCCTTGGGATCCACTGCGGGCGCAGCCAGACCACCCCCCAGACCAGGATCCCCAGGAGGGCAAACATGAAAGCAAACCAGAGGCCATTCCACTTCACAGAAGCCGCCGCCCCCAGGAGGATGCCGGAGCCGGTGAGGTGAAGAGTCCGCTGCCAACCGCGGCGTTCCAGCCCGCTTAGGAGCAAAATCGAGGCCGCCAGGCCAAAGGCAACCAAGTACACGTTAATCAGGCCAAAGCGGGACTCCACCAGAAACACCCCGTCCGTGAGCAGCAGAGCCCCACTTAGGAGCGCAAAGCCCACGTGGTAGGTGAGGCGATAGGCCAAGCCAGCCAGCAAAAGCGGAATCAAGGACCCGCACAAGGCGGTAGCTAGGCGAAAGCCCCACTCGTTGCGGCCAAAGAGTTGGATGCTGAGAGCGATGAAGTACTTCCCCAGGGGCGGATGTACGTCGTAGAAGGGCTTCCCGTCGAGGTAATTTTGGGCAAACTGAGGGAAATACACCTCGTCGAACACCGGCGCCGGCAACTCGGCCAGTCGCCATAGGCGCAGCCCCAGGCTCATCAGAAAGATCCCAAGCGCTCCCCCCAGCAGCCAGCGGCGCTCTCCTGCGGACCCAATTGCAGCTAGAGCGGCAGTTGCTGCCTCTGGGGGCAAGTTGCCAGCGGCTACCCCTTCGCGGGCAGAGGCAGCAAGGGGGGGCTTATCCCTTTCCGGCCTTGCGGGTTGGTGGGGTGAAGCCATGGGCAGGAGACGTCAGCAGGGATCCTCAGTGCTACTTTAACCTGCCGCCGTTGCTAGGCCAGCCCCCAGTTAAAGCCCCTAGGAGGGGGGAATGACCAGCTCCACGGCCGTATCCAGGCGCGAAGGTGGCACTGGGGCCTCGCCTGGGGTCAGCTCTAGGTAAGAAGCCAGCGGGTGGTTCTTTTTCCAGCGGGATCCAATTTCGGCGGCCATTTGCGTGACCTGGATTTGGTAGAGCTGGGCCAGGTCGTCGGCGTTGAGGTTGCCCCGTTCCACCTGGTTGCGGCTGGCCTCCGCCAGAACCTCCGCCACGAGGTTGCCCTGCTCGTCAAATCTCCACAGCTCCAGGCGGCTGCGGGAGCGCAGGCTTACCTCAGTGGGCGAAGTCGGGCGGGTGAGGACATCGACGCGGGCGATGACAATGGCCTCCAGGCCTAGGTAGTCGAAAAACCGGCTCACCGCTTCTGGCTTGCGGCGATCCCACTCAAACAGCTCGTAGATGGGCCAGCCCACCTGGCGCAGGATCGGCTGCAGGCGGCGGTTGTCCAGGGGCACCACCTTCTCGGTGTTGGGGATTAGGCCCAGGCGCACCACCTCTATGGCCAGGCGCTGGCTCAAAAGCCGGGTATGGTCCAGCCCTCCCACCCCCAAAATGCCAAGGCGACGCCGCGGCTGGGGCCGGAGGGGCACCTGCAAAACCACCTCCACAGGGGTGGTCAGGCCTGCCTGCAGCAGGATCTCCTGCTCTGCCTTTTCGTAATCGGGGTGCCACACCGTCAGCAGCCGGCGCCCAGCCGGGGCTTGGTTGAGCTCGAAGGCGCCCTGCTCGTCCGTTTGGATGGGCTGAGCGAGGTTCTCCAAGCCCTCTAAGTGCACCTGCGCCCCGGCCACCGGCTGCCCCAGGCTGTTGATCACCTGCCCCACCAGACGCGCCTGGGATTCCGCCTGATCCCGGTGGGGAAACAACGCCGTCAGAGGGAGAGGGGGGGTGGCCAGAGCCTGGGCCGAGACTTCCGCAGCCAGGGCTAGCCAACTGCCAAGCGCCAGGCCGCCCCGGCCAATCCTGCGCTGCAGCGAGAAAAGGAAAACGAGAACAGCCATGACGACGTCCGCCAATTGCAGGGGGTTCTCCACAGGCAAGCTCCTCACTGAAGGAGGCGGCGCGGCAGCCCCCAGATTTAGCCGTGGGGTAGTTTACCCAGCAAAGGGGTTATTGGCCTGCCATTGCTGGATAAAGAGGGGCACCATGTTGCGCACCTGCAGCCGAAACAGGCCCGCCGCTGCATCTTCAAACAGCGGCTCCCCGCCCACGTCATCCCGCCCATAGGCCTCGTAGTACCGAGCCCGATCCCCTGGCCGATCCTTCTGCAAGTCCACCACCACCACCACACCACGGCTGCGCAGCTGGTTAGGGGTAAAGTTGGGGATCTCCACCGGGATTGCCGGCGCCAGCAAGCGCAGGGCCATATTCAGCAGCGGGCTGCCCTGTCGGTTGTAATCCCGCGAGATTTGCAGGTGGGTTAGGAGAATGTAGCGCAAGCCGAGGGCGTCGCCGATGGCCTTTAGCTTGGCCAAGTCGGCGGTGTAGCGCTCATCCCGATCCAACAAGGTTAGGCCCTGGACAAGTGGCAGGAGCGGCTCAAAGCGGGGATCTGGCCCTAGCGGTCCCTTTAGGAGGATCACGGGCCGCTGTGGCTGCAGCTCCTGAAGGGCAACGCTGAGGTGCCGGGCCAGCTCATCCGAGTAAACCGGCTCATCCGGCAACAGGCCAATGCCCTCCGGCTGGTGGGCCGGCTGCCCTGGCGGCAGGCGAATGTTTTGGGTGGACACAAAACCAGCCCGCACCTCCACCTGGGTGCTAGTGGGGGGAAACCCTGGCACCTCCACATCCACCAGGTACAGCCCCGCCGGCAGCTCTGGCAAGACATAGGTGCCGTCGGCGGCAATGGGAACTGTCTGTTGGGGTTGGGTGGCGGTGGCAGCAAGGCGGACAACCCCAGTCTGGACAGGCTGGCCGGCAATATCCAGCACCCGTCCCGTCACCACACCGCGCTGGCCTGCAGAGGGAAGCTCCTCCTGGCGGGCCTCCGTCTTGCTCTTGCCCACTTGAGCTTCTAGACGGTGCAGAGCTGGGATCCCTGCCGCCACCACCCACAGATCCCCATCGCCCAGCATCGCCAAGCCTGTCGGCTGTCCCTCCAGCCGTAGGGAGGTAACCAGTCGCCCCGCCTCTAGATCCACAATTTGCAGGCGGTCGCTGCTGCGGGCACTCACGTAGGCCCAGCGCCCATCGGGGGAAAGGGCCAGCCGCGTCGGCCGCCAATCTAGGCCAACTCGCTGCAGGAGCTTGCCGCTGCGGCTTAGATCCAGCACGGTCAGCTCTTGGCTACCCGAGTTGAGCACCACCAGGCGTTGCCGCTGGGCATCCAACGCCATTGCCTCTGGAGTATGGCCGCCGCGCCAGCGGGCCAGCAGCTCGCCATTGTCGGGGTTGACCACCAGCACACTGAGGGGATCCCCGCCACCCAGGCCCACAAATAGCACTCCCTGCCGGGCGTCATAGGCCAAAGCCAAAGGGGGGCCGGGCAGCGGCAAGTGGCGAGCCTGAGGCTGCTCCGCTTCCCCCCAATGGATCACCGCCAAGCTTTGGGCGGCGGGCAGGGAGGCAAAAACCCGTCCCCTGGCAGGATCCACAGCCATATCCAAGACTCCTGCCGGCAGTTCATAAGTCCGGAGCAGCTCCCCAGTTGGCAGATCGAGGGCCACCACCCCAGGAGCCTCGAGGCCAGAGGCATAGACCACCTGCCGTGGCGCATCCACCCGCACCACGCTGGGGGCAAAACCCACCGCCACTTGCCACAGGGGATCCCCGCTCGACCCATCCAGCAGCATTACCGCCTGGGCTTCCAGCAGCCCCACCGCCAGCCAGCCCCGCTCCGGCACGCCGTCAATGCGATCCGCCGAGCTGGGGAGTGGTAATAACTTCTCCGCCCTCAGGGGGCTGGCAGCGTCTTGAGAGGCCACCGGCATCTCCTGGGCCCAAACCGTAGATCCCAGACCTAGCAGGCCGCTCACCACAATCAGCCACTGCCAGCGCATTTGATCCCCAGCCCTGCTCTGCTCCTCTGCCCAACCAGCATAGCCAACCCACTGAGAAAGCCCAAACGATTTTTGACAGCTTGTCCCGGTGACCTTAGAATGGATATTCGCTGGTTTTGGCAGGATAGCCATGAAGGTGCGGCCCTCCGTCCGACGAATCTGCGAAAAGTGCCGAGTCATTCGCCGCCGTGGCCGGGTGATGGTCATTTGTCCTGCCAACCCAAAGCACAAACAGCGGCAAGGGTAAAAGTAGGGGACGGAGGAGTGAGGCAGCGCTAGAGACAAGGGGCAGTTGGTGCAGCCTAAGCCATGCCTTTGGCAAGACGCTTCCCGACTGCAACAACTCAACTTTAGGAAGCCAGTTTACTTGAGTTTGTTGGAAAGGTACCCCTAACCATGGCACGAATTGCGGGCGTTGACATCCCCCGAGACAAGCGAATTGAGATTGCCCTCACCTACATCTACGGCATTGGGCTAACCCGCTCCCGCCAAATTCTGGCCAAGACGGGCATCAACCCCGATACCCGCACCCGCGACCTCACCGACGCGGAGATAGCCGCCCTAAGGGCTGTGGTGGAAAACGAGTACCAGGTGGAGGGGGATCTGCGCCGTCAGGAGGCGATGAACATCAAGCGCCTCATTGACATCGGCACCTACCGAGGTCGGCGTCACCGCCTGCGGTTGCCCGTGCGTGGCCAGCGCACCCGCACCAACGCCCGCACCCGCAAAGGAGTTAGGAAAACGGTAGCTGGCAAGAAGAAACCGCCAGCCAAGAAGTAAGTCCTGTTCCCCCCAATCTCCGTACACCTTACTTTAAGTCAACAAGGACGCAGAGGTCATGGCTCAGCAGCAACGGCGCGGACGCAAGGTCAAGAAAAATATCCCCAACGGCGTGGCCTACATCCAGTCCACCTTTAACAACACCATCGTCACCATTACCGATCCCAACGGCAACGTCGTGTGTTGGGCTTCGGCAGGTTCTACTGGATTCAAAGGTGCCAAGAAGGGTACTCCCTTTGCCGCCCAGGTGGCAGCAGAGAGCGCAGCGCGGCAAGCCATGGAGAACGGCATGCGGCAGATTGAGGTCATGGTCAGCGGTCCCGGAGCCGGTCGAGAGACAGCCATTCGAGCTCTCCAGGCGGCAGGCCTAGAAATCACCCTCATTCGTGACATCACTCCCATTCCCCACAACGGCTGCCGGCCCCCTAAGCGGCGGCGCGTCTAGGATCCCGACTTTTAGGGAAGCCAAGAGCTTGTTTTTGGAATCCTAGCCCCCTAGCACCAGAGGGGGACTACCTTCTCCAACGCATAGCTAGCCAGACAGACAGGGCTACGCCATGATGCCAACCAGCCGAACCCTCCACCATTCAACCAGCAAAGCAGCAGCCAGTGCTGCTCCCTATCAGACTGAGTGCCTCGAATCCCATCAGGAAGCCAATGGGGCTTACTATGGCAAATTTGCCCTGGGGCCGCTGGAGCGCGGTCAGGGGATCACGGTAGGCAACGCCTTGCGCCGGGTGCTGCTTTCCAACCTCGAAGGCACGGCAGTGACGGCCGTGCGCATTGCCGGGGTAAGCCACGAGTTTTCCACCGTGCCCGGGGTGCGGGAAGACGTGATGGAGATCCTGCTCAACATGAAGGAGCTGGTTCTGCGCTCCAGCTCTCCTGAGCCGCAGGTGGGCCGCCTAGTAGCGCAGGGGCCGGGGGAAGTGACCGCTGAAAAGCTGCAGCTGCCCAGCGGCGTAGAGGTGATCAACCCCCGTCACCACATTGCCACGCTGGCGGAGGGAGCCATCCTGGAGATGGAGTTCATGATTGGCCGTGGACGGGGCTATCGCGCCGTCGATTACGCCGACAGCAAATCCATGGCCATTGACTTTCTCCAAATTGACTCCGTCTTCATGCCGGTGCGCAAGGTCAACTACACCGTCGAGCCAGCCCGGGTGGGGCAGTCTTTGGAAAAAGATCGCCTAGTTCTGGAGATCTGGACCAATGGCAGCCTTACTCCCCAGGAAGCGCTTAGCCAAGCAGCTCGCATTTTGGTAGGTCTGTTCTCGCCGCTGCAGGAGGTTAGCTTTGACACCCCAGCAGCCCCCCAGCCAGCGGAGGACACCCAGAAAAACCAAATCCCCATCGAGGAGCTGCAGCTTTCGGTGCGGGCCTACAACTGCCTCAAGCGAGCCCAGATCCACACTCTGGCGGATCTGCTGCTCCATACCGAGGAAGATTTGCTGGAGATCAAAAACTTTGGCCAAAAATCCGCCGAAGAGGTGGTGCAGGCTCTGAAAAACCGCTTTGGCCTGACGCTGCCCCGCGAAAGGAGCAGAACCTAGCCTGCCTAGGGTGGGGCTCGAAACCCCAAGCTGCCTGAAACTCGAGGACAAAAAGCAGAGGCTACCATGCGCCACCGCCGTCGTACTCCTCATCTCAACAAGCCTGCTGACCAACGCAAGGCTCTGCTGCGGGCCCTGACCACGGCCTTGCTACGGGAAGGGCGAATTGTTACCACCAAAGCCCGCGCCAAAGCTGTTCGGGCCACAGCCGAGAAGATGATTACCCTAGCCAAGGACGGCTCCCTGGCAGCGCGGCGGCAGGCCCTGGCCTACATCTACGACAAGGATCTGGTGCGCTCCTTGTTTGAGCAGGCGCCCGAGCGCTACCGAGATCGAGCGGGAGGCTACACCCGCATCTTGCGCACCGTGCGCCGGCGGGGCGATGGGGCAGAAATGGCCGTCATCGAGTTGGTGTAGGCTTCATGCAAAGCCGTCGCATTGCCCTAAAGATTCAGTACCTGGGCAGGGACTTTCGCGGCTGGCAACGGCAAGCGGGCCACCGCACCGTACAAGGGGTACTAGAGGAGGCCATTGCCTCGCGGGCCGGGCACCCCGTTACCCTCTACGGGGCAGGGCGCACCGACACCGGGGTACATGCGGCTGGCCAAGTAGCTCACTTCGACACCACCTGCGGCATTCCGCCCACGGAGTGGGCACGGGTGCTCAACGACTGCCTACCGGAAGATATAGTGGTACTGGCTTCAGCGCCTGTGGCCGAGGACTGGCATGCCCGCTTTTCCGCCAGGTGGCGCCGCTATCGCTACCTCATTCTCAATCGCGAGCGGCCAGATGTGTTCTGGCGGCCCTTTAGCTGGCAAGTGCGCTCGCCTTTGCAGGTGGAGCCAATGGCCGAGGCGCTACGCTCCCTTTTGGGGGAGCACAACCTGGAAGCCTTCCGCCGGCGGGGATCCGATCGACCGCACTCGTGGGTGCGGGTGGAGGAGGTGCTCTGCCAACGAGTAGGGGATCTCATCAGCATCGAAGTGCAGGCCAGCGGCTTCCTCTACCGGATGATGCGGCTGCTGGTGGGGTCTCTCGAGGTGGTGGGCCGGGGCGAGCTCAGCCCCCAGCAATTTGTCCACCTCTGGCAACACAACGACTGGAGCCAGATGCGCACCCGCTACAGCGCCCCTCCACAGGGCCTGTGCCTGTTGGATGTGGGCTATGCTAGGGATCCCTTTGGCCAACGCTTTCCGCAGTCTCTGCCCTTCTGGGGATCCCTTTCTTGGCCGGCAGGTGTTCTTTCTCTTGTCCCTTCTCTCTCCTAGCTGCCATGAACAAGACTCCCCTTCCTACCCCTTCCACCTTAGCCCCGCGCTGGTACGTAATTGATGCAGCTGGCCAGCGCCTTGGCCGCCTAGCGGTAGTGGTGGCCAACCTCTTGCGCGGCAAGCACAAGCCCAACTTCACCCCCCACCTGGATACGGGGGACTACGTGATCGTCATCAACGCTGAGAAAGTGGTGGTTACCGGCAAAAAGCGCACCCAAAAGCTCTACCGCCGCCACTCTGGCCGTCCCGGCGGGATGAAGGTGGAGACCTTTGCCCAACTGCAAGCCCGCCTGCCAGAGCGGGTGATTGAGAAAGCGGTGAAGGGGATGTTGCCCCACACCCGCCTAGGGCGGCGGCAATTTACCAAGCTGAAAGTGTACGCCGGCCCCCACCACCCCCACCAGGCCCAGCAGCCACAGGTCTATCCCATCCACACGATCCCAGGAGCCCAAGCATGACCCAGACAGCCAGCAACCCGCGAGCCGTCTACTGGGGAACTGGGCGCCGCAAAACTGCCATTGCTCGCGTGCGCCTGGTTCCTGGCACGGGCAAGATCATCATCAACGACCGGCCTGGCGAGGAGTACCTGCAGTACCAGGCGGCGTTCCTGGCCAGCGTCAAGGCGCCGCTGGAGCTCCTTGGCCTAGAGGACTCCTACGACATCTTGGTGCGAGCCCATGGGGGCGGCCTCCACGGCCAGGCCGATGCCATCAAGCTGGGGGTAGCCCGCGCCCTCTGCCAGCTGGATCCCTCCAACCGCGGCCCCCTCAAGGCCGAGGGCTACCTCACCCGCGATCCTCGCGCTGTGGAGCGCAAGAAGTACGGCTTGCGCAAAGCCCGCAAGGCTACTCAGTACTCGAAGCGGTAAGGGCCGGCATTGCGGCGGTAGGTATTGGGTTGATAGACATTTATTACAGGCTTATATCCACCCAGGGAGGAGGCTCTCATGCCCAAGAAAGGCATTCACCCCCAGTGGTACCCCGAGGCCAAAGTCATCTGCAACGGCGAGGTGGTCATGACGGTGGGATCCACCAAGCCAGAGCTCAGGGTTGAAGTCTGGTCTGGCAACCACCCCTTCTTCACCGGCACCCAAAAGATCATCGACACCGAAGGGCGAGTGGAGAAGTTCATGCGCAAGTACGGCATGAGCAGTGGCAAGAAAGCCCAGTAGAGCTTTCCCTTGCCTTGCTCAGGACGGCTTGGGTTCCTTGCTGACTTAGACCTATGGCTTCTGCTCAACTCATCGAGCAGCTCAAAAATGTCGAAGCTACCTTCCAGGAGCTGACGGTGCGCCTGGCGGATCCCGAGGTGGCGACAGACCCTGCGGAGCTGCAGCGAATCGCCAAGGCCCGCTCCTCCCTGGAAGCAACGGTGCAGGCCTTCCATGACTGGCAAAAGCTAACTCGCGACCTCAAGCAGACGGAGGAGCTTTTGCGCGAGGCGGCCTCTGACCCGGAGCTGGAGGCAATGGTAAGGGCAGAGCTGGAGCAGCTGCGCGCCCGTCAGGAGCAACTGGAGGAAAAGCTTACCCTGCTGCTGCTGCCCCGGGATCCCAACGACGAAAAGAACATCATGTTGGAGATCCGCGCTGGCACTGGGGGAGAGGAAGCAGCCCTGTGGGCAGCTGATCTAGCCCGCATGTACACCCGCTATGCCGAGAAGATGGGCTGGTCAGTGCGCTTGGTCAGCCTCTCTGAGGGCGACATGGGCGGCTACAAAGAGGCCATCCTGGAAATCCGCGGCGATCAAGTCTATAGCAAGCTCAAGTTCGAGGCCGGTGTGCACCGGGTCCAGCGGGTACCCATCACGGAAGCCCAGGGGCGCATCCACACTTCGACGGCCACGGTAGCGGTAATGCCAGAAGCGGACGAGGTGGAGGTGGTCATCGATCCCAAAGATATCGAGATTAGGACAGCGCGTTCCGGCGGGGCAGGGGGACAAAACGTGAACAAGGTGGAAACGGCGGTGGATCTCTTCCACAAGCCCACTGGGATCCGGGTCTTCTGCACCGAGGAGCGCTCCCAGCTGCAAAACCGGCAGCGGGCCATGCAGATTTTGCGGGCCAAGCTCTACGAGATGAAGCTGCGCGAGCAGCAGGCCTCCATTAGCTCCGCCCGCCGCATGCAGGTAGGAACAGGAGCCCGTTCAGAAAAAATTCGCACCTACAACTACAAGGACAATCGGGTTACCGACCACCGCCTCAACCAAAATTTCCCGCTCGAGCCAATTTTGGAAGGGGAGCTGGACGAGTTAATCCAAGCTTGTATTGGCCTATACCAAAAGGAGCTGTTGGCGGAGCTCTCTTGAGGAGGGCTGGGTTCTTTCTGGCGGTAGAATAATGCCTGCGTCAGTGACCCAAGGAATCCTCATGCTGGCTGAGTACCGCCAACACGCTGCCGCCCGTGCGGCGCAAGGGATCCCGCCACTGCCCTTGAATGCCGCCCAGACCAGCCAGGTGTGCGAGCTGCTTAAGGATCCCCCGCCTGGAGAGGAGGCTTTTCTGTTGCACCTCCTCACGGAGCGCGTCCCGCCGGGGGTGGACGAGGCAGCCTATGTGAAGGCCGGCTTTTTGGCCGCTGTGGCCAAGGAGGAGGTGCGCTCCCCCCTCATTCCTCCCTTGCGGGCAGTGGAGCTCCTGGGCACGATGTTGGGGGGCTACAACGTCCAGGTACTGCTGGAGCTGCTGCAGGATAGGCGGCAGGAGATCGCGGCGGCGGCGGCCCGCGCCCTCAGCCACACGCTGCTGGTCTTCGATGCCTTTCACGACGTACTGGAGCTGAGCCAGGCCGGCAACGTCTATGCGCGGCAGGTGCTCGACTCTTGGGCCGCTGGGGAGTGGTTTACTGCCAAGCCGCCTCTAGCTGAGGCCATCACCGTCACGGTGTTCAAGGTTGCCGGCGAAATCAACACCGACGACCTCTCCCCTGCCGCCCACGCCACCACCCGCCCAGACATCCCCCTTCACGCCCAGAGCATGTTGGAGTCGCGGGCACCGGGGGCCATAGCTGCCATTGCTGAGCTCAAGCGCCGCGGCCATCCGGTGGCCTTTGTGGGGGATGTGGTGGGCACGGGATCCTCCCGCAAGTCCGCCCTCAATTCCCTCCTTTGGCACATTGGCCACGACATTCCCTATGTGCCCAACAAGCGGGCCGGGGGCGTTATCCTGGGGGGCACGATTGCACCGATTTTCTTCAACACCGCCGAGGATGCGGGCGCTCTGCCCATCCAGTGCGATGTCTCCCCATTGGAGACGGGCATGGTGGTCACGATCTATCCCTACGAGGGCGTGATCCGCTCCCAGACGGGCGAAATTCTCGCCAGCTTTTCCCTGCAGCCTGTAACCTTGCCGGACGAGGTGCGGGCCGGGGGCCGCATCCCCCTTTTGATTGGCCGGGCCCTCACCGACAAAACCCGCCAGGCCCTGGGGCTGGATCCTTCTCCTCTCTTTATCCGCCCCACCCCGCCCCCCGACACGGGCAAAGGCTATACCCTGGCCCAGAAAATCGTGGGCAAAGCCTGTGGCTTGCCAGGGGTGCGTCCTGGCACGAGTTGCGAGCCCCTGATGACCACCGTGGGATCCCAGGACACCACTGGCCCCATGACCCGCGACGAGCTCAAGGAGCTGGCCTGTCTGGGCTTTAGCGCCGACCTGGTGCTGCAGAGCTTCTGCCACACCGCCGCCTATCCCAAGCCGGTGGACATCCAAATCCACAAAGAGCTGCCCGACTTCTTTGCCTCGCGGGGAGGGGTTGTCCTGCGGCCAGGCGATGGCATCATCCACTCCTGGCTCAACCGCATGCTCCTGCCCGATACCGTCGGCACGGGGGGCGACTCCCACACCCGCTTTCCTCTGGGCATCTCCTTCCCCGCTGGATCGGGTCTGGTGGCCTTTGCCGCGGCCATGGGGGTGATGCCCCTCAACATGCCGGAGTCGGTGCTGGTGCGCTTTAAGGGGGAATTGCAGCCTGGGATTACTCTGCGGGACCTTGTTCACGCCATTCCCTACGTGGCCATCCAGCGGGGGCTGCTTACCGTCGAGAAGCAGGGCAAGAAAAACGTCTTCGCTGGGCGAATTATGGAAATCGAGGGCCTGCCCAATCTGAAGGTGGAGCAAGCCTTCGAGTTTACCGACGCCTCGGCAGAACGCAACTGCGCCGCCTGCACCATTAAGCTAAGCGTTGAGAGCGTTGCCGAGTACCTGCGCTCCAACGTGGTGCTGCTGAAAAACATGATTGCCCGCGGCTATCAGGACGCCCGCACCCTGCTGCGGCGCATTGCCAAGATGGAGGCCTGGCTGGCCAATCCCACCCTGCTGGAAGCGGATCCCGACGCCGAATACGCCGCCGTCATCGAGATTGATCTCAGCACCATCACCGAGCCAATTGTCTGTGCCCCCAACGATCCCGATAAAGTAATGACCCTGAGCGAAGTCCACGCCCAGCACGCGGCCGGCAACCCCGATACGCCCATCCACATTGACGAGGTGTTCATTGGCTCCTGCATGACCAACATTGGCCACTACCGCGCCGCTGCCAAGATCTTGGAAGGCCAGGGGCGGGTTAAGGTGCGCCAACTGTGGATCTGTCCCCCCACGCGCATGGACGAGGCGCAACTGCGTGCTGAAGGGGTGTACAGCATCTTTGCCGCTGCTGGAGCGAGAACAGAGATGCCTGGCTGCAGCCTGTGCATGGGCAACCAGGCTCGCGTGGCCGATGGAGCCACCGTCATGTCCACCTCCACCCGCAACTTTGACAACCGCATGGGCAGAGGTGCGCGGGTCTATCTGGGATCCGCCGAGCTGGCTGCTGTCTGCGCCCTCTTGGGGCGGATCCCAACGGTGGAGGAATACCGGCAGATCGTTGCCACCAAGATCCAGCCCTTTGCCGGCGAAGTGTACCGCTACCTCAACTTCCACGAGATCCCTGGCTTTGAGGACGAGGGACGGATCATCCCCAGAGAGCAAATGCCCAAGCTGGAAGAGGCGGTGGGGATCCAGTCTTGAGTGAGCAGAGGGGCAAAGGCGTCGAGCCTGCTACCATGGCAGGATGGTGGCGCTTACCTGGGAGCAAGCCTAATGGCCCTTAGTCAAAGAATCCTCCGCCGCATCCACCGTGCCCTGGCCCCTATCGTGGCCTTGCCCTTGCTGGTAACGGTGGTAACGGGATCCCTCTATCAAATGGCCCGCCTCACCGGAAACTTCGACTACTCCTGGCTCATCCAAATCCACAAAGGGCAGTGGGGCCCCCTTGATCTGCAGGGGGTTTACCCGTTCTTAAACGGACTGGGTCTGTTGGTTATGGTAGCTACTGGCCTGAGCCTGTGGTTGCAAACAAGCTCCCACCGCCCCTATCGGCGTTCAGAGCCCTAAGGGCTTTTGCTTGCTTTTCGTAGGGGAAATACCCCAACAGATTTCTAGAAAACTCTACACCTTGATTGGGCCAGACGGCTTAAGCTGATGTACGGAGGCTATGCTAAAGTCTCCGAGGCAAAGCTTAAAGAAAATCAACCAAAATCTCCTCAGGAGGTGGGTGGATATGGCCCTTGTTCGCTGGGATCCCTTTCGGGAAATTGACGAAATTCAACGGGAAATGAACCGTCTGTTTGACCGGCTGATGGCTCGTCCTACGGAGACCGAGGCGTTTGCCTTCGTGCCGGCGGTGGAAATGCACGACGATCCGGAGACCATTACCCTGAGGCTGGAGCTGCCCGGCCTGAACCCCCAAGATCTGGATATCCAAGCAACGGCGGAGGCAGTCTCCATCAGCGGTGAGCGGCGCTTTGAGAAACGCTCCGAGGACAGAGGCGTAACCCGCAGCGAGTTCCGCTACGGGCGCTTCCAACGGGTGATCCCGCTGCCCAGCCGGAT